>JAFAFN010000043.1 GCA_023423475.1 Actinomycetes bacterium
TGCCGATCGTGACCTCGTGAGCCGCCTCAGCGACGCGTCGGCCGGGGCCGCTCGGTGTCAGCCGGCGCGGCGACCGCGGACCATCTGGCGACGCTGCTCGATGAAGTCGACGAGCACGTAGTCGCCCAGCGTCTGGGGCGTCGTGAAGAAGGCCCGTCCGCCGTTCAGCTGGGTCATCTGCTCGATGAAGTGCTGCAGGCTGCGATCCGGGTCGAGCATGAAGGTGTTGATGCGGATGTCGTCCTTCGTGCAGCGAGCGACCTCGAGCAGCGTGGCGTCCACGGTCGCCCGCACCGGCGGGTAGTGGAACTCCGGCTCACCGTGGGCGTTGATGTGGGCGGTGGGCTCGCCGTCGGTGATCATGATGATCTGCTTGGTGCCCGACTGCCGCGAGAGCAGCTGGCGGGCGAGCTGGAAACCGTGCTGCATGTTCGTGCCGTACACGAAGTCCCAGCTCACCTCCGGCAGCTGCTGCGCCGTGAGGACCCGGGCCACCTCGCTGAAGCCGACGATGCCGAGGTAGTCGCGGGGGTACTGCATCGTGATGAGCGAGTGCAGCGCCATCGCGACCTTCTTGGCCGGCAGGAAGTTGTCGCGCATCGGCATCGACAGCGACAGGTCGAGCATCAGCACCGTCGAGGACCGGACGATGTGCTCGGTCTGCTCGATCTCGAAGTCGTCGGGTGAGAGCCGGACCGGTGCTGTCTCTCCGCGCATGATCGCGTTGCGGATCGTCCTCCCGATGTGCAGGTTGAACGGGTCACCCCACTCATAGGGCTTGGTCTGGTGATTGCGCTCGTGACCCGAGCCCGACTGCTCGAGCTCGTGACGGCCCAACTGGTCGCGGTCGAGCTGCTTGAACAGCTCCGACAGCGCGTTCTGACCCAGCCGACGCATGCCCTTGGGGGTGAGCTCGACGCGACCCTCCCGCTGTTCGATCAGCCCGGCGTCGGTGAGCATGCGGGTGATCTCGGACATGCGCTCCAGGCTGGCTGCGGCATCGTCGCCCAGCAGGTCCCGGACCCGGTCGATGTCCGCCTCGGCGAGCGCACCGGGGTTCGGAGCGCCCCTCATCAGCTGCTCGAGCTGGTCGAGGTCGCCCAGCTCGCCCATCAGCGAGGCCGCACTCGACATGTCGAGCGGGTCCATGCCCTCGAACTGGTAGCTGTTGTCCCACCCGGCGTCGGGGACCGCCTGGCGCAGGTTCTGGCCGAGCTGCTCGACCTGCCAGCGCAGATCCATGTCCTCGAGCAGCTGGTCGGACAACGCCTGGAGCTGTGCGCGCTGCTCCGGCGTCATCGAGTTGAGCATCGCCTGCGCGGCTGCCATGCGGCGCGCCATGACCTCGAGCAGCTCGTCGAGGGTCTGGGGGTTCTCTGGGAAGAAGTCGCCGTGGCGCTCCATGAAGCCCTCGAAGTCCGGCTCCTCCCCCGCGGCCCGCTGCTCGAGCATCTGGTTGAGCTCGGCCATCATGTCCTTGAGTCGCGCCATGTCCTCCGGGGACATCGAGCCCATCTCACCGGACATCTGGTCGACGGTCTGCTGCATGAGCTGCTCTCGCAGCTTGTCGACGAGCTCCTGGAACCGCTCCGCCGCGGCCTCGGAGGAGAAGTCGTACTGCTCGAGGCCCTTGACCTGGCCGGCGAGATCCGGCGGGAGCATGTCGAGCTCGAGGTTCTTGTTCAACGACGTCTGCTCGGTCAGCTCCTGTCGACGGGCGTCGCCCGACTGCGTCGCCTCGTCGAGCTGGCGTTGCAGCTCGCCGCGTTCCTGTTCGACGAGCTCGCGCAGCTCCTTCGCGATGTCCTCGTAGACCCCGCCGAGGTCGAAGCGGTCGAGCGCGTCCTCGCGACGCTCACGGATCTTGTCGAGCATCTCGCGGATGCCCTGGATGCGCTCGCCGTTGCGGTCCTCGAAGCCCTGCTGCATCATCCGCCGCATCGCCGAGTTGAGGTCGCCGTGGTAGAGCAGGTCGTCGGTCAGCTGCTCCATGACGTCGAGCGCGTCGACCTCGAACCCGCGTTGCGAACCGTCCCACGGGGAGTAACGGAAGCGGGGTCGAGCCATGGAGCTGAGGCTACCCCCCGGCCCGCCGGCGGCACCGTCGACCCGGAGCGCCCCGACGAGCGGTGTGCGAACGTCCGCCGACGCCGTGGGATCATGTCGCCGTGTCGAAGGATGTCGTCCCCCGCGTGCTGCGTGCCTTCGCGGAGCTGAGCACCACGACGCAGGCGCCGACGGGACTGGTCATCGCTCCGTTCGATGAGCTCGCGACCATCGGCCGGAGCGACCGTGTCGACGGCACACACGGGATGCTCGACGAGCGCAGCGCAGGTGGAAGGACGAGCTCGTACCGAACGGCACAGGTCGATCTACTCGAGCGCGAGCCGCTGCCCGTCCGTGTCACGCCGACCACCGAACGGCTCGCCCAGCTCGACGCGCTGCACGCCGACGAGGTCCTGCTCCGACACAGTTGGGTGCTGATCGTGGGCACCGTGACCGTCGACGGCCGCCCGACCCGCGTGTTGCAGCCACTCATCTCGCGACCGATCCGACTGCATCGCCAAGGCCTCCTCCGGCGGACCGCGGCCTTCGGCACCGGGGCCGGCCCGTTCGACGTCGACCACCTCGGCGAGGCCGAGATCACTTCATGGATCGAGGATCCCGAGGTGCGTGCACGTCAGCTCGATGGCGCTGCGTTCGGTCGCGGCTCCGTGCGGACCAACACGAGCGAAGCGCTGCTCGCACGCATGGGCGAGCTCACCGGATGGATCAAGGCGACCGCGTCGGCGGCGGGCTGGCACGTGACGCGGATCGTCGAGTCCTCGGAAGATCCGGCGGCTTGGATCGATCGTGCCGGGTTGGTCGCGATCCCCGTCCACAGCATCCACACCGTCCGCCAGGTGAACACGACCTCGCTGCGTACCACCCTGTCGGCCTGGGCTGGTCGGCGAGGCATCGACGACACAGCGATGGCCACGATGTTGCGGCCCGGCAGCTCGACGGGCTTCACACGCGACGCGAGGGAGCGTGAGGCGAGCCTGCTCGACGACGAGCCGGGCGACGGCGTTGACTCCCAGATGCGGCTGAGCCCGTCCCAGCGCGACGTCGTACGACGCGCACGGGTCCAGCCGTTGACCGTCGTGTCGGGTGCGCCGGGCAGCGGCAAGACCCACGCGCTGTGCGCCGTCGCCTACGACACTGTCGCCGCAGGCGGCAGCGTGCTGGTCGTGACGCAGTCGCGCCACGCGACAGAGGCCGTCGCGGAGATCCTCCGACGGACGCCCGGTCCGGCAGCGGTCCGCTTCGGCGACGGAGCCGGTATGGCCTCGCTCATCGACGAGCTGAACGACCGGATGTCCCGACCCCTGGACCACTCCGAGGTCCAGGGGCTCGACGCCGAGCTGGACCTGGCCACCGCGTCGGTCGAGGCACTCCGTTCGGCCATCGCGCAGGAGCTCGCCCTGGAGTCCGCCGCGCAGCTCGCCGACGAGTGGGCAGAGGCGCTGCCGTCGCTGATCGTCGCGGCGCCCCTGGTGTTCGAGCTCGACTCCGACCTCGACGCACTGGACGAGCTCGTGCGGAGCGCGACGACACGAGCGGCGAGCGCCGAGCGTGGCGGTTGGCTGGCCCGTCGGCGAGCGGCACGAGCACGTCGGCGCGTCGACCGCGCCACGGGGGCCTCGGGTTCGATCCCGCTGGTGCGGATCGCGAACGCCGTCGATGCTGCACGGGCAGGTCGGGCGGCAGCGACGATCGAGACGCGGGGCGGCACGGACCTGGGCACTCGCTGGACCGAGCTCGCCGCCGCGGAACAGCGTCGGCGTGACGCACTCGGTCGACGGCGGCGCGTCGCCCCCTTCGAGGAGTCGGTGCTCGACGCTGGCGCCAGGTACGCCATCGGCGACCTGGTCACGGCCCTCCGATCGGGTCGCAGCCGACGGCGGGCATTGCTCGCTGCCATGTCACCCGGCGACCTGACCGCGGCCGCTCCGTTGTGGCTCGGCACGCTGTCCGACGTCGAGGACGTGCTCCCCGCGACCGCAGCCCTCTTCGACCTGGTCATCCTCGACGAGGCATCGCAGATCGAGCAGACCCGAGCGGCACCGGCACTGCTCCGTGCCCGTCGGGCGGTCGTCGTGGGCGACCCGCGCCAGCTGCGTCACGTCTCGTTCCGGTCCGACGACGACATCGAACGGATCCTCGCCGAGCACGGGCTGGGTGGCCTCGGCGCGCGACTCGACCTCCGCCGGGTGTCGGCGTTCGACCTGGCGGCGACGGCCGCTCCGGTGGACGTCCTGCGAGAGCACTTCCGGTCGGTGCCGCACCTGATCGAGTTCTCGGTCAGGACCTTCTACCGGGACCGCGTCGAGATCATGACACGGCACCCCCGCAACGAGTCGCTCGACGCGATCGATGTGACCGCCGTCGCGGCACCCGCACCGGGGACCAAGGTCCACCAGCTCGAGATCGATGCGACCGTCGAGCTCGTCCGAGGGCTCGACGACGGTGGACCGAACAGCATCGGGATCATCAGCCCGTTCCGGGACCAGGCCGACGCGCTCGAAGCGGCGCTCCTGGAGAACTTCGACACGGCGCGGATCACTCGACTCGGGCTCCGCGTCGGGACGGTCCACTCGTTCCAGGGCGGTGAACGCGACACCGTGATCATCTCGCTCGGACTCGCACCCGGCGATCCACCGGGCCGGCGGCGCTTCGTGGAGCAGGCCGACCTCTTCAACGTGATGGTTACACGTGCCCGCGAGCGGGTGGTCGTCGTCACGTCGCTCGGGACCGACGCCCCCGGTCTGTCCGGCGACTACCTCCGCCACGGGGAGTCACCGTTGGCACCGGTCACGATCGGTCCGGCCGGCACGCCCACCGGCTGGCGCGACGACCTGGCCGCCGAACTGCGGCGGACCCAGGAGGTGCGGGTCGACTACCCCGTCGGACCGTGGGCGCTCGACCTGGTCGTCGGCGAGGGCGACGACGCCGTCATGTTCGACTGCGCCGTGCACCCGGGAGGGGTCGATGCGCACATCGAACGCCGGCTCTCACTCATGGGGCTGGACTGGACGATCGTGGATGCGTTCCCGTCCCGCTGGGAGCGCAACGCAGCTCGCGCCGCGCTCGAACTCGGCTGAGCCGAGAGCCCCGTTCAGCCTCGGTCGCGGCTCGATCAGCCGCTTGCGCGGCTCCCTCAGCCTCGGGCGCGGTACTGCGCCCGGCCGCCCACCGAGTCCTTGTTGAGGCGCTTCGACAGGTGCAGTCCCTCGAGCACCAGCTCGACCGCCGAGGCGACCGCGGCGGGCGACGGCGCCTCGCCGACTAGCTCGGCGACGGGCGGCTGCAGGGACGGGATCTCTTCGACCAGTGCGACGTAGTCCGCCGCGGCGACGTCCTCGCCGATCTCGACCGGACCACGCTCCTCGAGCGCGGCGACCACACGGACCAGGTTCTCGGGGCCGACCCGCTCGCGGAACACCGTGAGGATCGCGTTGCGGATCAGGTGGTCGAGGATCTGGCCCTCTCGGCCGTCCTCGAGCGTCTCGATCTCGATCTTGCCCGCGGTCGACGCCGGCAGTGCCTCGAGGTCGCAGACCCGAGGGACCACGACCGACTCGCCGGCGAGCAGCGTGCGCCGCGCCGCGTTGGCGACCATGACCTCGTAGTTCGACACCGAGAGTCGCACCGACACACCCGAGCGCTGCGAGATGTGCGGGCTCTGGCGGGCGAGCTGCGACAGCGTCGCGATGATGTCGACCATGTGCTCGGGCACGTCGACGTCGATGCCGTCCGCGGCGAAGGGCGCTGCCTCCTGCTCGATGATCGTCACTTCGGTCTCGACATCGAGCGGGTAGTGCGTGCGCACCTGGGACCCGAAGCGGTCCTTCAGCGGCGTGATCAGACGGCCGCGGTTGGTGTAGTCCTCCGGGTTGGCCGAGGCGACGAGCAGCACGTCGAGCGGCAGCCGGATCTTGTAGCCACGGATCTGCACGTCGCGCTCCTCGAGCACGTTGAGCAGACCGACCTGGATCCGCTCGGCGAGGTCGGGCAGCTCGTTGATGGCGAAGATGCCGCGGTTGGTGCGCGGCACGAGGCCGTAGTGCAGCGTCAGCTCGTCGGACAGGTAGCGGCCCTCGGCGACCTTGATCGGATCGACCTCGCCGATGAGATCCGCGATCGCCGTGTCGGGCGTGGCGAGCTTCTCGCCGAAGCGGTCCGAACGGTGGACCCAGGCGATCGGTGCGTCGTCGCCCTCTTCGGCGACGAGCGTGCGGGCGTGCAACGAGACCGGCGCGTACGGGTCGTCGTTGATCTCGGAACCCTCGATGATCGGCATCCACTCGTCGAGCAGCTCGACGAGCGAGCGGATGATCCGGGTCTTCGCCTGTCCGCGTTCGCCGAGGAAGACCACGTCGTGACCGGCGAGCAGCGCGTTCTCGAGCTGGGGGAAGACCGTGTCGGTGTAGCCGAGCACCTCGGGGAAGAGCGGCACGCCGCTGCGGATCCGCTCGGCCGCGTTGGCGCGGATCTCGTCCTTGACCGACCGGGAGGTCCACCCGGATGCACGGAGCGCCCCGAGCGTGGCGATCTGGGGAGCTTCGGTGGCGTTCGAGCTGAGCGACATGGGGCGCAGGCTACCCGTGGGCCGATCGCCGAGGACGTCGCTCGCGCGCCGCCGTCGGTGCGGTCGCGCCGTTCCTACTGCTGCTGTTGCTGCTGCTGGTGCGGGCGCGGAAGGGACC
>JAFAFN010000056.1 GCA_023423475.1 Actinomycetes bacterium
GACTGGGGCGGTTTCGTCGCGTGGGCCATGCCGGTGCTGTTCCCCGAGCGGTGCGCCGGCGTCGTCGGCATCTGCACGCCCTACACGCCGTTCCCGACCACCGACTTCCTCCGGGCCGTCTTCGGCGAGGACCCCGAGAAGATGTACATGCTCTGGTTCCAGGAGCCCGGCGTCGCCGAGGGAGTGCTCGACCCCGAGGCACGCCTCGTGTTCGAGAAGCTGACCGTCGGCGGCACCGACCCCGCCGAGATCGCGGCGCTCGGCATGGATCGCGGTGGGTCGTCGTTCAACCCGTTCAACGACCTCGCGTCGCTGCCGGCGGTGGGCGCTCCGATCCTCAGCGGCGAAGAGCTGGACCACTACGCCAGCGCCTTCGAACGCACCGGCTTCCGCGGCGGCATCAACTGGTACCGGAACATCGATGCGAACGCCGAGGCCTACCCGGCGGTCGGCAAGGAGCACCTCGACCTGCCGGCGCTGATGATCTGCTCGGAGTGGGACCCGGCGCTCCCACCGGCGCTGGCGGCCGGCATGCCCGAGCTCTGCTCCGACCTCGAGATGCACACCGTCGCCCGCACCGGCCACTGGGTGCAGCAGGAGTCCCCCGAAGAGGTCAACGATCTGCTCGTCGACTGGTTGTCGCGCCGTTTCGGCTGACGTCCGGGTTCACTGGAAGGACTGACGACTCGGTCCTGGGTACGTGCTGGGGAGCCGCCACCAGGACCGAGTCGATCTGTGCCGTGCGCGTGGCCGGGGCCGAGGCGCGCACGGTTCGACGAGTCAGACGGTCGATGCGTCCTGCGCCGCCATGGCCGGCGCCGCCAGGCCATGCACCGCCATGCCCTGCACCGTGACGCCGACGTGCGCGGTCGTCCATGTCCCCATCTGTTCGCCCCCATCTGCGGTGCATCCGCCCGGTGCACCTCCGCCACGTGGTTTGTACCGGTTGACCGATGGTCATGCAAGGGTCGATCGCAGACGACCGGATGATCGTCGAGCTGAGCCGGTGGTCAGCCCGTGACGACCGAGGCCAGCAGCTCGCGTAGATCCGAGGTCCGACGGTCCCACGTGAAGCCGTCGCGCACGAACCGCGTGCCGGCCGAGCCCATGACGGTCGCTCGCTCCGGATCGCCGAGCAGCGACACGATTGCATCGGTGACCCCGGCGAGGTCCTCTCCGTCGACGAGCAGCCCGGTCCGGCCCGGGTCCAGCGCATCGGGCACCCCGCCGATGTCACCGGCGACGACAGGGCGTCCGATCGCCTGGGCCTGGATGAACACGATGCCGAACGCCTCGACCTCCCGGCCGCCACGACGCTCCCGACACGGCATGGCGAAGACGTCACCCGCGGCGAAGTGCGCGGGGAGCTCGGCCTCGTCGACCTGTCCGGCGATGGTCACGTGGTCCGCGACCCCGAGCGTGTCGGCGAGCGCTCGGAGCTCGCCCTCGTAGGAACCACCCCCGACGAGCAGCAGGCGCGCGCCGTCGACGCGCCGGCGGAGCTCGGGCAGGGCCCGGATCAGCTGGTCCTGCCCCTTGCGCTCCACCATGCGGGAGACGCACACCACGACCGGCTCGTCGCCGATGCCGAGCCGTTCGCGCACCTCGGAGCCGTCGACGTGGGGATGGAACTCGGCGGGATCGACCGCAGGCGGCAGCATCGTGTGCACCGGCCCCGTGCCGAACGCGGGCTCGAGGATGTCGCGGCACCACTGCGAGACGTACGTGATCGCCGCGGCGTCGGCTCCGATCCTGCGGAGCAGCCGGTTGCCGCCGGGGAGGCGGGCCGTCGAGACCTCGAGCCCGTGGGTGAATCCGACGTAGGGCACCCCGGTCCTGGCACGAAGGCGTGGGCCCATGAGCCCGAGCGGGAAGGTCGCACCGAACACGACGACCTCGGCCCGGGTGTGGTCGACCAGTCGCTGGGTGTGGCGTTGCACCGCCGGGGTGGGCAGCAACGTCGAGGTGCGCTCCCGGACCACCCGGTAGGGGGCGTCCCTGTCCCACGACGCGGCACCGTCCGAGGTCGATCCGTAGACGGTGACGTCGTCGCCTGCGTCCACGAGGCCACGGCAGAGCTGGTCGACGTAGTACTGGATGCCGCCGACCCGGGGTGGCAGGTCGTTGGTGACCACGAGCACCCGCATCACGGCGCTCCGCTGTCGAGGGCGACCAAGCTCATCGGCGGGACTGTACCGCCCGTCAACCTGCGAGGCGGTAGAGCTCGGGTGCCACCGGGCAGTCGGTGTGCGAGAGCGCGGCGACGGTGTCGAGCACTCCCCCGATGCCCGCCACCCGGTCGGCCCACTCCAGCGCGACGACCTCTTCGGCCGACTCGAGGGGGTCGACGCCCTGGGACCAACGGTCGACCATCGCGTCGAACATCGAGCCGGGCATGAGCCGCCCCACGCCCGCGACCGCCCAGACCGGCACGTCGAGCGCACGGGCGACGCCGACGGCGGCGGCCGATCCGGCCGGTGCCAACATCGCCGTGGGGCCGACCGCGAGCGCGTCGACGAGCACGAGCTGCGACGCCGCCACCGCGGCAGCGACGTTGCGCGTCGCGACGGGCATCGCGTCGACGTCCAGGTGCTGCAGCTGGCGGGCGACCTCGTCGGCCTCGCCGTCGGAGTCGACGACGAGCACCTCGATGTCGCCACGTCGGCGCAGCGCTGCGG
>JAFAFN010000212.1 GCA_023423475.1 Actinomycetes bacterium
CCGTGGCGCTACGAGCGCGTCGATGGTGCCGGCCACTGGATGCAGCTCGAGGCGCCCTCGGCGGTCACCGACCTGTTGTTGGACTTCCTGCCGGTGTGAGGGCCTGCCGGTGTGAGGGCCTGCCGGCCCCTCAGACTCCCAGGAAGTTGGCCATCCAGTCGATCATCCGGGCGCTGTCGATCGGTCCGTCGAGGCTGATCAGTCCGGCGTCCACGACCGAGTCGCCCATGACCTCGCGGCGCTTGCGCATGAGGATGCTCGACAGCTGCGGCACGAACTCGGGGTGGCCCTGCACGCAGAACACGTGCTCGCCGATGCGGTAGGCGCCGACCGGGCAGTACCCCGCGGTCGCGACCACCTGCGCGCCCTCGGGCAACTTCGTGACCTGGTCGCGATGGCTCATGAGCAGGGTGAACGAGTCGCGCTCGGGGTCGATCCACTCGGGGTGCTCGACCAGCTCGAAGCGCTGCACGCCCACGCCCCAGCCGACCTCGGCGCGTTCGACGGTGCCGCCGAGTGCCTGCGCGATCAGCTGGTGACCGAAGCAGATCCCGACGGTGCGTCGCTGCTCCTCGACCAGACGCACGATCAACTCGGACAGCTCGTGGATCCAGCCCTCGTCCTCGTACGCCGATCGGCGTGATCCCGAGACGATCCAGCCGTCGCACTCGTCGAGCGACCCGGGGAACTCGCCGACGGTGACGTCGTAGACCCGCAGGTCGACCCCCGCCGGTCCGAACGCAGCAGGGAACAGCTCGGTGTAGTCACCGACCTGTTCGACGACGTCGGGGTCGAGGTGGTCGCAGAGCAGCAGGCCGATGGGCATGCCCGATCCTGCCACGTGGGCGGCGCTCAGCGGAACGACGAGGTGGTCGTGTCGATCAGGCGGTCGGCGTCCGCGAGCAGCCCGCGGCGGCGCAGCTCGGGCAGCAGTCCCTCGCCGGCGACGTAGGCCTCTTCGAGGTGGGGGTAGCCCGACAGGATGAACTCGTCGAAGCCCACGTTGCGGTACTCCTCGATGCGATCCGCGACCTCGGCGTGGCTGCCGACGAGTGCGGTGCCCGCTCCGCCGCGCACCAGGCCGACGCCGGACCACACGTTCGGGTACACCTCGAGGTCGCGCGGGTCGGTGGGCGTCGAGCCGTTGCTGGAGGCGCCGGCGGACATCTCGGCCATGCGGCGCTGGCCCTCGGACTTGCTCGCGGTGAAGTCGGCGCGGGCGGCCTCGATCGCTGCGGGGTCGATGCCCGACATGAGACGACCTGCCTCGGCCCAGGCCTCTTCGGAGGTGTCGCGGCTGATCACGTGGAAGCGGATCCCGAAGCTGAGCGGGCGACCCTCGGGACGCCCCGAGGCGGCCGCGAGCTCTCGCATGCGGTCGAGACGGGTGCCGACCATGTCCGGGGTCTCGCCCCAGGCCAGGTACACGTCGACGTGGCGAGCGGCGACCTGCTCGGCAGCCGGCGAGGCGCCACCGAAGTAGATGCGGGGACGCACCAGCGGCTGAGCACGGGTGGTGGCCTGCTCGACGCGGTAGTGGTCGCCATCGAAGTCGAAGGGCTCGGGACCGAAGGCGCCGTCGAGGATCTGCAGGAACTCCGCGGCGCGTTCGTAGCGCTCGTCCTTCGGGCGGAAGTCGCCGAAGCGGGCGAGCTCCGCGTCCTCGGCACCGATGACGATGTTCACCAGCAGGCGCCCGCCCGACATGCGCTGGTAGGTGCCGGCCATCTGCGCCGCGAGGGTGGGGTTGAGCAGCCCCGGACGGAACGCGACCAGGAACTTGAGCTTGCGGGTGACCGCGATGAGCGGAGCGGTCGAGATCCAGGCGTCCTCGCACGCCGTGCCGCACGGGGTCAGCACTGCCTCGAAGCCCATGTCGTCGCACGCCTTGGCGACCTGGGAGAGGTAGTCGAACGACGGTGCTCTGCGGTGAGCGTCCGGCCCGGTGGGCAGGATGTCCCGGCTGTCGCCGCCCGTGGGCAGGAACCAGTGGACCTTGAGCTCTGACACGGGCGTTCTCCATCGTCGACCGGCCCGTCGGCGGGCCGCAGCAGTGCGTCGACGGCCAAGTGTGGGGTGTCGGGCCGAGATTCGCCAGAGCGGGGCTGAACCACCTTCAGTGTCACACCCGCGGAGCAGTGTGGAGCCATGCCTCCCGCCGACCCTCCGACGACCCGCACCGGCAACTCCCGCTCGTCCGCAGCCACCCGTTCCGCCAGCCCGACCCGCTCGTTGCGAGCCGTCGTGGACGACGAGCCGCGGACCACGGCCACCCAGTTCTCGGAGTGCGTGCGCGCCGTGGTGCAGCTGTGCCGCCGGCGTGGCCTCAAGCCGCCGGTGTTCCGCTCCCCACCGCGGATCGAGGGGGTCGACCGGTCGATCCTGCGTCGGGCCAACGGCACGGTGATCGTCGCCGTGCGTCGAGGGTCACGACCTCTCGCCGCAGTCCGGGCCGACGTGATCGAGGGGGCCATCGTGGCGAACCGGCTGACGGGTGAGTCGGCCGATCGGTTCCGGGGCCTCGCGTGGGCGGCGGTCGATGTGGAGACAGCACCTGGGTCGATCCCGCAGGCGGTCCCGTCCGTGCCTCCGGCCCGAGTGGCCTGATCGGCACGACCGGCGAGACGACATCCCACCCCAACCAGTACGGCGGCGATGGGCGTAAAGGCATCAAGGTGGTATGATGGATACATGAGTGGGACATACGCAGTGTCTGTGGGAGATCGGGGTCGTATCGTTGTTCCCGCCGAGCTACGCGAGCGTGCTGCGCTCGCAGCGGGCACTCGACTGGTGATGTTGGACACGCCCGGCGGGATCGTGCTGCTCACCCGGGAGCAGCTGCGAGCACGCGTTCGCGAAGAGCTCGACGGTCTCGATCTGGTCGGCGACCTCCTGGCCGAGCGCCGACGTGCGGCCGAGCGGGAAGACGTCGCGTGAGCTCGGTCCTCGATGCATCTGCCATCCTGGCGTTCGTTCTGGGAGAGCCGGGGGCCGATCAGGTCGAGGCGGCGCTGCTCGAGTCCGCCCGATGTGGCGCTGCGAACTGGTCCGAGGTCGCCCAGAAGGTGCTTGCGTCTGGTCGCGAGTGGGACCTCGTTCGAGCGCTGCTCCAGAGCTACGACTTGGAGGTCGATCCAGTGATGGTCGAGGACGCTGAGCGTGCGGCCGCGCTCTGGCGCCGGGGCGGCGGACTGTCGCTCGCTGATCGGCTGTGTCTCGCACTTGCCGACCGGGTCGACGAGCCGGTGCTCACCGCCGATCAGGCATGGGGAACCGACGGTCGAGTGCAACAGATCCGATAGATCGCCGCGTCGCGTCGAGCGAACCCACGACGATCCGCCATGTGACTTGGTCAGAGATCCACGACGGCGAGCTCTGCGCCGGTGCTGCTCGGGCCGCCGACGTCGCTGCCGCTGCTGGCCCACCGTCGTGGCGTGGCCGGCTGCCCGTGCGCTCCCGTGCGACGATGGATGCCGTGCCTCCCGCCCGGGTGGCGTAACTGGCAGGCGCAGGGGGCTTAAACCCCTCGGCTCTTTGGAGCGTGCGGGTTCGAATCCCGCCCCGGGCACCCAGTGTTTACAAGGGTTCTCCGCTATCTCCCTTGTCGACCTTGTGGTCCAGAGGGTACAAATAGTCGCGAAATAGTCGCGAAGCCTCCTGGGAACCACCCAAGGCGACCTCGCGTGTCGCACGGGAGTGGTGATGGCGGGCACGGTCGAGCAGTACGGCAAGGGATGGCGGTACCGAGTCGCGATCGGCATGAACCCCGAGACCGGCGCGAGGCGCTGGGCCAGCAAGGGCGGCTTCCCAACGAAGCGGGCAGCGAGGGAAGCGATGACGGCGGTACTGGCGAACGCCGACAGGGGCGTCGTCGTCGAGCGGTCGCCTCTCACCGTGGGCCAGTACCTCGACCAGTGGCTCGAGGATGTGGGCGGCGGTCTGAAGCCAACCACGCTCGGGGGCTACCGGCAGGCGGTGAGCCGCCTGAAGCGCATGATCGGGGACGTGAAGCTCCAGGAGCTCAGACCCCTCACCGTCGAGCGTGGGTACCAGCAGCTGCTGAGCTCGGGCCTGGCTGCCAAGACGGTGCGCAACACGCACACGGTGCTGCGGCGCGCACTCGCAGATGCGGAGCGTCTCGACCTGGTGGTGCGCAACGCGGCGGCGGCCGCTCGACCGCC
>JAFAFN010000242.1 GCA_023423475.1 Actinomycetes bacterium
GCGGGGACCTCCGGGGTCCCCGCCGACGCCGCACCGACGCGCCACACCGGACCCCAGGGCCGCACCGGTCAGTTCGTGACCGGCTGCGCGCACAGCCACTCCGCGCCCGACGACCCGATCGTGCACGCCGGCTTCCCGGGGCGGTCCCACCTGCACGACTTCTTCGGCAACGACTCGACCGATGCCGACTCGACGCTCGCGACGCTGCTCGAGGGCGGGACCACCTGCCAGATGCGCTCCGACACCGCGTCCTACTGGGCGCCCGCCCTGCTCGACCACGGCGAGGTCGTGACGCCGAAGTCCTCGACCGCTTACTACCGGGTGGCACCCGGGGTCGACCCGACGGCGATCGAGCCCTACCCGTCCGGGCTGAAGGTCGTCGCGGGCGACATGACCGCGACCCCGGACACGCCGCAGTCGATCGATCTCGCCGGCTGGACCTGTGGCGCCTCGACACGACACCGGTCCGCTCCGCCGGACTGCCCGCCGACGTCGCCGCTGCGCGGGGTGATCACCTTCCCCGACTGCTGGAACGGACGTGACCTCGACAGCGAGGACCACCGCTCGCACATGGCCAACAGCGTGGGCGGCGCCTGCCCGGCGAGCCACCCGGTGCACGTGCCGCAGCTGACCTTCGCCATCACCTACCCCGTGACGGGCCTCGGTCACGACCTGACCCTGTCATCGGGCGACGTCGAGGGCCTGCACTCCGACTTCTACAACGCGTGGGACCAGGAGCAGCTGGTGCACGAGATCGAGTCGTGCCTGCACCGCGATGCCATCTGCGGTCTCGCGTCGAACCGCTCCGAGGACCCGCTCTTCTCCGGCTAGGTCCGGTCGCAGGCAGTGGTGCCTGCTACTCGACGACCTCGATGCCGCCGATCATGCCCTTTGTCTTCGTGCCGTGCAGCGAGCAGTAGTACGGGTACTCACCGGCGTCGTCGATCACCAGCGTGGCCTTGTCGCCCGGCTGGAGGTCGTCGACGGGGATCGACTCGAACTGGTCCTTCACCGACGGGATCACGTTGTGCGCGGTGCGGCCCTTGTTGTCGAAGACGATCTTCGTCCCGGGTGACACCTTCACGTACTCGGGGGTGAAGTTGTTGTCCTTGGTGATGATCGTGATCGAACCCTTGCCGGTCTCGTCGACCCAGTCAGCAGCGGGGACGGTGATCTTCGAATCGCCGTCGGACCCACTGGAATCGCCACTGCTGCTGCACGCCGCGGCGAGCGAGATCGCCACGACCGCGACGCAGATCAGGGGGAGACGAAGGGCGCGAGCGGTCGCCGTGCCGGAGGAGCTGGAGCGAGTCATGGTCGGACCCTAGTCCGACATGACCACTGGTCCACTGATCAGGAAACGCTGTTCCGCTGAACGAAACAGCGGAATCAGTCGCGGACCTCGACCGGCCCGGGTGTCCCGTCCGGCAGACGCTCCTGGACCACCGCGTCACCGATCTCGACGTCCTCGGTGACGGGTGCGTCGGCGTCGGCACCTGCGCCGGGTCCGACCTGCTCGGTGCCGCCGGTGGAGCGGACCTCGGCAGCGTCGGAGTCACCGCTGACCAACAGGAGGGTTCCTGCGGCGGTCACCGCGACGACCACGCCGATCACGGGGATCAGGAGCCGCCCGCGCAGGCGACCCATGCGGTGGGCGACGGGCCCGTCGGGCGACAGCATCAGCGTGCGCAGCTCGGTCTCGATCTCGCGGGGCGACGCACCCAGGACGCCGGACAGGATCGCCAGATCCGGTTCCCGCAGCGGCACCGCGGTGCCCGCACGGAGGTCACGCATGGCGTAGACCATCGCCAGGTACTGCGCGAGCACCGCCCGCCGCTCGACGGCGGATCCCTCGAGGCGGACCGACCGATCGCCCACGGCGAGCGTGCCCTCGGACAGGTCGATCACCAGGTGGGACCGCTCGGGGATCAGCGTGGTGGTCTCGATGCCGTACAGCTCGGTCAACGAGCGGACCTCGGGGTCCATCACCGGGCGCACCCCGGTCTCGATCTCGAGCAGCGTGAGCGGGCTCCAGGTGCGACCCAGCGCGTCGGCCGCCTCGGACAGGCTGAAGCCGCCCTCGACACGCGCCTCGGCGAGCAGCGCGCCGAGGCGCTTCGGCGGGAGGAGGAGTTCGGCGGGGAGATCTCGGGTCTGCATTCGGGGGTGCTCCTGGAGGAAATGGTTCCGGGTGGGTGATCGGCGCCCCGATGGCACCCCTTGAACTTCTGTCGGTGGCCGTGCGCGGCGCGCCCGGAGCCCCGGGGAGTTCGGGCGAGGAGCCCGACGCCCGTAACATCGGCCAGGATGACGTCCCCGCGCAGTTCCTCGTCACCGTCCGCCAGCGACCCCGAATCCCAGCTGCCATCGGTGCTCGCACGGGTGCTCGCGTTCGTCTCGATCTTCATCGGTGCCGCAGCCGGCGGCCTCATCGGCTACGCCTTCGCCGACCTCGGCGGGTTCGAGGGCGCGGCCATGGGTGCGGTGACGTTCTTCTCGGTGCTCGTCGGCGCCGGCGGCGTCGCCGTGGTCGCGGTGCTGACCCTCCGGGCCTTCGGTGAGTGGGACACGATCCGCCAACGGGACCCCGACGCCGCGCGGCGCCCCCGTCCCCCGGGTCGCAGCTGATGGGGTCCGACCCGACGCCCGCCCAGCTCGAGACGTACCGGCAGCTGCTCGCCGTGGCCGTGCGCGCCGCCGATGCGGCGGTCGAGCTCATCCACACCAACCGGCCGGCGAGCTTCGCCATCGACGCGAAGTCCACCGCGACCGACCTGGTGACCGAGATGGACACCGCATCCGAGGCGCTGATCCGCTCGATCATCACCGAGGAGCGGCCCGACGACGTGATCGTCGGCGAAGAGGGTGGTCCCGGCCAGTCCCCCGCCGAGGACCCCGAGACGGTCACCTGGTACGTCGACCCGATCGACGGGACGACCAACTACGTCTACGACCACCCCGGCTACAACGTGTCGATCGCCGCGACCATCGGCGACGTGGGTGTCGCCGCGGTCGTCGCAGATCCGACGCATGTCCGGCGCTACACCGCGGTGCGCGGTGGCGGCGCCTGGTGCGACGACCGTCGACTCCACATCGGACCGCCTCCCCCGCTGCCCGAGGCGCTCGTCGCCACCGGGTTCGCGTACGACGCCGAACGACGGGGACGCCAGGGCGCGTTGGTGGCCGAGCTCCTCCCCCGGATCCGTGACATCCGGCGGATGGGTGCCGCGGCGCTCGACCTCTGCTCGGTGGCGGCGGGCCGCGTCGATGCCTACTACGAGGTCGGACTGGGTCGTTGGGACCTCGCGGCCGGGGCCCTGATCGCCGAGGAGGCCGGCGCACGCCTCGGTTCGCTGGACGGCGGCGAGGTCCGCCCGGCCTCGGTGCTCGTGGCACACCCGGAGCTGTTCGAACCCCTCCGGCAGCTGCTCGCCGAGCTCGGCTCCGACGCACTCTGACCCATCCGGTCCGGCGGGACCACCGGGGCGCGACCGAGCAGCGGTACCCCCGGCGTGGGCATCTGGGCGATGATGTTCGCCGTGGGAACGCGCATTCTGTACGTCGAGGACGATCAACGCATCCGTGGGTCGGTGAAGCTCGCGCTCGAGGACGAGGGCTGGCAGGTCGACGAGGCCGAGACCGGCGAGGACGCCATCATCAGCTTCGACCGCGCCCCGACCGAGATCGTGCTGATCGACATCATGTTGCCGGGCATCGACGGCTTCGAGGTCTGCCG
>JAFAFN010000299.1 GCA_023423475.1 Actinomycetes bacterium
CGCGGTCCTCGTGTGGGGGGGGGTCGTCGTCAAGGGGTGCACCGAGCGGGCGTCAGGTGCGGGCGGAGCCGGCGGACTCCTCGAGCAGCGCGCGGTAGTGGTCGACCGTGCGCACGGCGGTGTGCCGCCAACTCCAACGGTTGATCACACGCTCGCGTCCCGCAGCGCCGATGCGCTGGGCGCCGGTCGGGTCGTCCAGCGCCCGACGGATGCCTGCGGCGAGGGACTCGCTGTCGGCGGGGATCGTCATGTAGCAGGTCTCGCCATCGGGGCCGGCGACCTCGGGGATCGCCCCGCCGGTCGTCGCGACGAGCGGGCAGCCCGTGCTCATCGCCTCGATCGCCGGCAGCGAGAAGCCCTCGTAGAGCGACGGCACCACGGCGCAGGCGGACTCGTTGTAGAGCTCGACGAGGCGCTCGTCGGTGATGCCCGAGACGAACTCGACCGCGTCCTCGAGGCCGAGCTCGGCGATCGTGCGCTGCGCGGCGGAGCCCTCCTTGAGGCGACCGACCATGACGAGCTTCAGCGTCGGGCGGTCGGTGCGGAGCTTCGCGAGCGCCTCGAGCAGGTAGCGCTGGCCCTTCATCGCCACGTCGGACGACGCGGTCGAGATGATCTGGTTCGGGTTGCGCTCGATGCCCGGGATCGGCACGAACAGCTCGGGATCGACGCCGACGGGCACGATGAACAGCTTCTCGGGCGAGACCATGTGGTCCCGGCAGATGTCGTCGTAGGAGTTGCGCGACACGGTGATCACCCGGCGCAGGCGCTTGGCGACCCGCGTCTGCATCTTGGTGAAGGCGTACCAGCGGGACTTGGACCAGCGCTGGCGGGCGTTCTCGGCGTGCTCCATCTCGAGGCGACGATCCATCGTGATGGGGTGGTGGATCGTGCCGAGCACGGGCAGACCCATCTGCTCCATGAGGAGGAGGCCGTAGCCCAGGCACTGGTTGTCCTGGACCAGGTCGAAGTCGTCCTTGCGGGAGCGCAGGTGGTCCCAGGCACGCATCGAGAAGGCGAACGGCTCGGGGAAGGTGCCGGAGGAGAACGAGGTCACCTCGAGCCAGTCCCAGCGGTCCTTCAGCTCCCACCACGCCGGCATGCGCATCGGGAAGTGGTCGTTGTAGATGTCGAGGCTGGGCAGCTCGATCAGCGGGACCCGCTCGTCCAGGATCGGGTACGGCTGGCCCGAGAGCACCTCGGCGTGGTGGCCGAGGTCGACCAGCGCCTTGGTCAGATGCCGGGTGTACACACCCTGTCCACCCACGTGTGGCTTGCCGCGGTACGTCAGGTAGGCGATGCGGAGCGGGTCGTCCGGTCCCGGGATGCGACGCGTCGATCCGGCGGTCGCGGTGCGGGGGGAGGCGGAGCCGTTCTGCATGACCGTCCAGCTTCGTGGTGCCCCAGCGGGTCGGTCAAATGACCCTCACGTACTGTGGTTGTGGCCGTGCTCTGTGTGGTTGTCGCCTGATGGGTCGTCAGGGGAACGATCGAGCGGGAGCACGATCTCGGCCGGCTCGCCGTTCGCCTGTCGACGCAACCACGGCAGCGCGACGGCCAGCAGCGCCAGCAGGCTGATCAGCATGGCCGGCAGGTCACCGAGCGCCTGGGCGGGTGTGGTGCCCGTCAGGCGGGGCACGTCCGCGGTGAGCACGTGCTGCTCGCCGATCGACGTCTCCTGGAGCACGCGGCCGTGGTCGTCGACGATGGCCGAGAAGCCGGTCGGGGAGACCTGGACGAGCCAGCGGCCGCTCTCCGCCGCCCTGAGCGACGACGAGGCGATCTGCTGGGACTGCACCTGGGTCAGCCAGTAGCTCGACCCGTTGGTCGGGTTCAGCACGATCTCGCCACCGGCCCGGACGCCTTCTCGCACACGGCGGCCGAAGAAGACCTCCCAGCTGATGGCGACCGCCATCGGTCCCGGGGGGATGTCGATCATCGCGGTGCCCTCACCGGGCACCTGGTCCCGAGGCGGCAGCGCGTCACCCGCGATCGGCTCGAAGAGCGGGCGGAGCGGGACGTACTCGCCGAAGGGGACCCGACGTTCCTTGTCGTAGCGGGCCGAGGTGGTCCCGTCGGGTTCGAAGGCGAGCACGTAGTTGAAGAACGCCTCGGGATCGCCGGGAACGTCCTCGACGACGCCCACCACGACGGTCGCGTCGAGGCGCACGGCCTCGGCGGCGAGCTGCGGCTTCCACGGGCTGTCGTCGAACGCGCCGTCGACGTTGATCGCGTTCTCGGGCCAGACCACCAGATCGAGGTCGTCGGTGGGTTCGAGGGTCCGGGTGGCCTCGAGGTGGCGCTCGAAGACGAGGGGTGCCTCGGCGCTGGTGAACCGTGTCCCCTGGGGGCCGCCGCCCTGCACCGCCGCGATGCGGACGGACTCGGGCGACGCGCCGCGGGGCCACAGCGCGCCGGTCGCGCCGACGATCGCGCATGCCGCGAGGATCGCCACCGGTTCCTTCCAGCGGCGTTCGAACACCGCGACGTACACCACGACACCGAGCAGCGCGACGGCACCGCTGAGCAGCAGGGTGCCGCCGACGGTCGCGATCGGCAGCAGCGGCGCCCTCGTCTGGGACATCGACAGCAGCGACAGCGGTGCACCACCGAAGGGGGCGTGGGAGTGGAACCACTCGAAGACCACCAAGGCCGCGGGCACCACGACCAACCGGCGTCGGTCGGGTGGCGAGATCAGTCCGACCCAGGCGACGAGGGGCCCCCACCCCAACAGGACCGCGGCGACGTAGCCGGGTGCGGTCAGACCCCACATCCACAACGTGGACGGTGCGAACCAGGCGATGCCGACCGCCCAGGACACCAGCATGCGGGTCATGCGCGACGGGTCGGACAGCAGGTGCAGCCAGAGCGCCAGACCGATCGGGGCCAGGGGCCACCACCCCCACGGCGGCAGCGACGCGCAGATGAGCAGACCAGCGACGAGTCCCAGCCCCACCGACATCCAACGACGTTCCACGACCCGGCATCCTCGCACCCGGCGGCCCCGGGAACCGATTCTCGACCTCGTGCGACCATACAGAGCATGAACGTCGCATCCCGGGTCCTGGCTCTGACGATGGTGCTGCTCGGCACGGGGCTGCTCGCGGGGTGCAGCGGCGGCGAGGTCGACGAGAGCCTGCCCGAGGACGCACGTGTGGGCGCCGAGCTCGCCCGCTCCGAGGGCTGCATGGCCTGTCATTCCACCGACGGCCGCTCCTCGGTCGGCCCGACGTGGGAGGGCCTGTACGGCTCCGAGGTCGAGCTCGAGGACGGGACGACGGTCGTCGCGGACGACGAGTACCTCACCCGGGCGATCGAGGATCCCGGAGCCGAGCGGGTCAAGGGCTTCAGTGCGACCATGCCCGACCGCAAGCTGTCGAGCGACGAGATCGCCTCGATCGTGGCCTATCTGCAGACGCTCTGAGTCGGTCCCGAAGGGGACACGGCCCGGGCGTGCGGTGCGCCGGAATGCGCTGCCGACCGCCTATCGTGCGACCCGAACCGAGATGAAGGACGCTCCGATGCCGACCACCACCACCGCTCGCCTGAAGGGCGCCGCCATCGGCGCCGTCGCCGCCGCCCTGCTCGTCGGCGGTGTCGCCTGCAGCAGCGACGACGCGGACTCGACGACCACCACGACCGCCAAGCCGACCGAGAGCACCACGACGACCTCGACGACCCTGCCGGGCAACCTGCCCACGGTCTCCGAGGCCTACGCCCCGCAGGTCGACGACAGCGGCGCTGGCACGACGGGCAAGGTGTACCTGAGCATCACCGGCGGCGGTGAGGCGGACAGCCTCGTCGGCGTGAAGGTCGATGCCTCGGTGGCGGCCTCGGCCAAGCTCACCCCGGAGTCCGAGGTCGCGCTGCCCGCGACCGAGACGGTGAACCTCGACCCGGACGGCACCTACATCGAGCTGACCGACCTGGCCGAGCCGCTCGAGCTCAACCGTGGCTTCGAGATCACCCTCGAGTTCGCCAGCGCACCCGAGCAGACCGTCGAGGTCACGGTGCGCGACGGCGGCGTCGCGAACTGAGCGACCCGTTCGTCAGCCGAGCAGGCGGGTGACCGCGGCTCGGCCCTGGCGGATGCACGCAGGGATGCCGACGCCGCGATAGGCGGCACCGGCGACCGCGACGTCAGGGCAGTCACGGTCGAGTGCGGCCTCGATCGCGGCGACACGGTCGAGGTGGCCGACCTCGTACTG
>JAFAFN010000315.1 GCA_023423475.1 Actinomycetes bacterium
CGAGGCGGTCGCCACTCCAGGCAGCAGCGACGGCCGCCCCCGAACGTACCCCCCTCGACGTGCCCGAGGTCGACACCTCCGGCCACCGCACCGTCCACGACTCGCACGTGGGCGAGACCGTGTGAGCCGTCGTCCGCGACGGTCGCGACGATGACGGTGGTTCCGTCGGGCGAGACGGCCAACAGCCTCGCCCGCTCGGCCACGACCCACGAGCTTCCCGGGCCGTCCATGGCGATCACGTCACCGATCGACTCGGCGTCGCCCACGACGGCGTCACGCTGCATCAGCAACGTCGAACCCGCCCAGGCGAGCCCGGCGTCGGAGTGGTCGCCGATGGTCCACGGCAGCAGCTCGCCGTCGACGTCGGTCACCTCGATGACGGTCAGGTCCTGCACACCGGGGCGGAGCTCCGGCTCGCCGCGAGCCGTGGCGAACGATCCGTCCGCGGCGACGGCGAAGGAGAAGCCACCGGGAACCAACTCGGTGTCGGTCCCGGTGGCGAGATCGAGCTGCCGGATGCTCCGTCGCCCGAGCGGCACAGGAGCCCGGCCGGTCTGGTCCTGGCCCGGCGCCCCGGGTTCGGCAGGCACCCAGGACAGGTACCGCAACGTCCCGTCGATCTCGGTCGCCATCGGCGTCAACGACAACGACACGCGGCGTCCGGGGTGCTGCAGCGCCACGTCGGGGCCGTCGGGGCCCCGGCTCCACCCGCGCTCAGAGGACACCAGGGAGACCCCACCCGGCCAGGTCGAGGAGTCCTCGACGGGGTCCCGTCGGTCACTCGGCTCGGGCCCGGTGCCGCTCGGTCGGTTCGCGACGACCAGCACGCCCGCGACACACACCAGCGCGAGACATGCAGCAACCAACGCCGGCCATCGCGACGACGGACCTGACGGGCCTCGACGTCCCGTCGGACCGTCGGCATCCGTCGATCGCAGGTAGGCATCGGTCGCGGCGTCCAGCGCCTCGCCTGCTCGTTCCAGGCGTCGTGCCCTCCTGCTCACCCCGAGGTTCCAGGTCCTTGCGAAGCCGCCGCATGCCGCGGTGCACGTGATTGGTCACCGCTGCAACCGAGATCCCGAGCACGTCCGCGACCTCTCGGTAGGTCCACCGATGCGCGTGCACCATGACGACGCAGGTCCGCTGCATCGGCGTGAGCGACGCGAGCGAGAGGAACACATCGCCCGGCTCATCGGCCGTTCCGAACTCGGGCAGTTCCGCAGGGAACACGACCCGTTGGGTCCAGCGGTGGTGCCAGCGGCTGGCCGACTGGGCCATCCGATAGGCGTAGCCGACCCGGTTCTCCATCGGAGCGATGCGCTCCCACTGCTGCCAGACGTCGCCCAGCACCTGTGCACAGACGTCGCTGCCGACCTCGACGCGACTGCGTCCCCTCTCCCGGTGCGCCTGGTCCCTTCATCGACAGGACAAACCTATGACGACGGCGATTCCTTTCACCCTGCCGCTCCTTTCACCCTGCAGGAACGACCGACCGAGGATTCACCTCCCGCTGCGACGCCACCATTACGTTCGACCGGAGCATGGCCGACACCTCCACCCGCCCCGGGGCGCAGCACCTCATCGAGCGGAGGAGGAAGCGCCGACGCCGCCGGGCGGCCCTCTCGATCGGCGCGATGCTCGTGATGGGAGGCGCCAGCGCCGCATGGATGTTCGGCGCCCCGCCCGACGACAGTGCTGCCGACGCGACCGACGACACGGTCGACGATGCACAGGTCGATGGACTCTCGACCGCTTCCCCTTCCGAGACGACCGCGTCCATCACGACGACCACGACGACGCCGACCACGACCACGACCGCGCCACCGAACGACCTGATCGCTCCGCCGCCGACGGTGGTGCCGAGCTTCGACACCTCGGACGGGCTCGCCCCGTTCGTGCACCGCGTCGACACGACCGACCGGGTCATCTTCATCACGATCGACGACGGCCAGTTCCGCGATCCGACCTACCTCGACCACTTCGCTCAGCTCGGAGTGCCGTTCACCTCGTTCCTGACCCAGCCGATGGCGCAGGCGGACCCCGCCTACTGGCAGACGACCCAGCAGCACGGCGGCAGCATCCAGACCCACACGATCAACCATCCGAACCTCCGCGCCGCGAGCGAGCAGAAGGTCCGTCGAGAGGTCTGCGAGCCGGCGGACGCATTCGCCTTCGGGTTCGGGACCCGCCCCACGCTGTTCCGGCCGCCCTACGGCAACTCGAACGACACCGTCCTGCGCATCGCCGCCGAGTGCGGGTACTGGGCCGTCGTGCACTGGAGCGGCTCGACCAACAACGGGAAGCTGACCATGCAGGACGTCGCGCTCCAGCCCGGCGACATCGTGTTGATGCACTACCGGGACACCCTGCACGCCGACCTCGACGACGTCGTCGCCAGGGCCAGGGCCGAGGGCTTCAAGATCGGCCGCCTCGAGGACTACCTCGCCCCTGCGCCGTGAACGGGACGGCCGCACCGAATCGATGGCTGGTGCTGCTGTCGATGACGGGGTCGTTGTCGATGATCCTGCTCGACCAGACCGTCGTCACCGTGGCGCTGCCGTCGATGGCCCGCGACCTGCACCTGTCGGCGGGTGGGCAGCAATGGGTCGTGAGCACGTACGTGCTGACCATGGCGGCGGTCGTCGCGCTCGGCGGCAAGCTCGGCGACCGCTTCGGCGGCGTGCCCGTGTTCAAGGTCGGCGTCACGGTCTTCTTCGTCGCCTCGGCGTTGTGCGGACTCGCACCGACGGGCGAGTGGGGCGAGATCTGGATCATCGCGGCGCGGTCGGCCCAGGGCCTCGGTGCCGCGATGATGATGCCGGTCTCGGCGGCGATCGTCGTCAGCTCGTTCGCGGTCGAGGAGCGCGGTCGGGCGATGGCCGTGTACGCCGGCGTGAGCCAGGTCTTCCTCGCGATCGGTCCGCTGGTCGGCGGGCTGCTGACCGAGTCGGTGACGTGGCGCGCGGTGTTCTGGCTCAACATCCCCGTGGGCATCGCCGCGCTGGTCCTCGTCCAGATCGCGAAGCCCGTCAGCCACCCCGCGCCCGACTCCCGCATCCAGATCGGTTCGGTGGTGCTGCTGGTCACCGGTGTCGGAGCGACGGTGCTCGGCATCCAGCAGTCATCGTCCTGGTCGTGGGGGTCGCCCCTGACGCTCGGACTGATCCTCGGTGGCGTCGCGGTGCTGACGCTGTTCACCGTGCTGCAGCTGCACAGCGACAACCCCCTCATCCAGGTCCGGCTCTTCGGCGAACGACCATTCCTCGGGGACCTGGTGGTGCTCGCCTTCCTGCAGTTCGGCCTGCTCGCCGTCGTGCTCTACAGCTCGCTGTTCTTCCAGGACTTGCTGCACATGAGTCCCGTGCGTGCCGGCGCGGCGACGATGCCGCTCGTCATCTCGCTCGCGATCGCGGCGCAGCTCGGTGGCCGCTGGTACGACAGGGCGGGCGTGCGCCCACCGGTGCTCACCGGCATGGCGGTGGCCTCGGTCGGGCTCGTCGCCTGGTGCGTCGCGCTGCCCCGACTCGACTACGCCTGGCAGCTGCCCGGCATGGTGCTGACCGGGTTCGGCATCGGGCTCGTCATGTCACCCGGCAACACCGACGCGCTCAGTCGGGCGAGCCTGCGCTATCGCAGCCAGGCCGCCGGACTCGTCCAGACGGTGCGCCAGTTGGGCGGCACGCTCGGGGTCGCCGTGATCGGTTCGATCGTGCTGGGGCTCGAGGAGGGCGGCTCGACCTCGCAGGATCCCGATGCGGCAGCGCATGCGATCACCGTCGGGTTCGGTGTCGCCGCGGCGAGCTTCGTGATCGCCGTCGTCGCGGGCTGGTTCCTCCTGTCCCACCAGCGGATCTCCGACGACGGTCCAGCGATCCCCGCGCCTTCGGGCTGACTTCCCCGCCCGGGACGTCGAGGAGCCGGTGACCAAGGAGTTCCTCCGTGCCGAGGTGTCGGACCTCCGAGTCGAGATGTCCGGCCTCCGGGTCGAGATGTCCGGCCTCGCCGGCGAACTCCGCGCCGAGATGTCCGATCTGCGCACCGAACTCCGCGCCGACATGTCCGACCTCCGCACTGAGTTCAGGGCCGACATGGTGACGTTGCGCACCGAGCTCAGCGCCGACTTCCGATCGGAGCTGCACCGGATCGCCCCGTGCTGAACCTGGGCACGCTGGTCGCCTTCGCTGGTGTGATCATCGCCGCGGTCCGGCTCTGAGCCCCGCCGGACGGCCGACTCCTCGGTCGCGGTAAACGTCGCTCGTCGTTGCGGTGTGTGAGCATCGTGAGCGCCGTGACCGACGTCCGGACCTTCGAGCAGTTCTTCCGGGACGAGTACTCGACGATCGTCGCGCTGTGCGCGTGGTTGACCGGCGACCGCAGCTCCGGCGAGGACCTGGCACAGGAGGCCTTCGGTACGGTCCATCGACGCTGGAGCGAGGTGTCGACCTACGAGCGCCCCGGGGCGTACGCACGTCGGGTCGCGATCAACCTCAGCTCGAACGAACGACGTCGACGCGGCCGCGAGCGCAGGGCGCTGCAACGCGTCGACGCACCGCCCACGGCGGAGCAGTTGAGCGCCGCCACCGAGGACGTCGACGTCGACGCCGCGCTCGGCGCGGTGCAGCGGACCACCGCGCCTCGCCGGACGGTGCCGTACGTGCTGGGCGCCGCGGCAGCGGTCGCGGTGCTCGCACTCACCGCAGCACTGTGGCCGCGGGACGGCCGCGACGTGGTCGCCGACGACCCGGCCACCACGCCCACGAGCACGACCATCTCCGCACCGTCGACCGGGGTGACCTCGGAGCTCATCACCAACGACCTCACCTCCGAGCTGGCCCCTGGTTCACTGACGTACGCCGGGACGAGCGACGCGTTCGACGACCAGGTCGCTGCGGTGCTCGGGGCGGCGTACGAGGAGTCGCTCCCGATCGCCGAGCACGGCATCGACTTCGAACGATGGATCGTGGTCGGGATGACCGTGCCGAGGGACCTCGCG
>JAFAFN010000325.1 GCA_023423475.1 Actinomycetes bacterium
GGACTGCAGGGTCGCCGGGTCGGTGGGCACGAAGTCGAGGGCGTCGCCCAGTCCCTCGGACCGCCCCACGTAGGGCTGCCCGCCGTGCAGCGGGATCATCACCGCCAGGTCGAAGGGCACCTCACGGTCGTCGTAGGCGACCAAGCGCCCGCCCTCGCCGTCGACCTCACCGGTGTTGAACTCGGTGACCAGCTCGATGTGCCGCTCGTCGAGCATGCCGCCGAGCCGTGCGGCCGCGACCGGCTTGGTGAACGCGGCGTCGAGCGGCGTCACGTAGGTCAGCTCGACGTCACCGCGGAGGCCGCGTTCCTGGAAGTACCAGTCGGCGAGGAAGCAGAACTCGAGCGGCGCGACCGGGCACTTGATCGGCATGTCGACGACGTTGACCACCAGCCGGCCGCCGTCGAAGGACTCGAGCGCGTCGTGGAGCCGGGTGGCACCGTCGAGCGTGTAGAAGGTGTGCACCCGGTCGGACCATTCCAGGCCCTCGGTCTCCTCGGGCAGCAGCGTGGCGCCGGTGGCGACGATCAACACGTCGTAGCCGAGCTCGGTGCCGTCGACGAGGTGCACGGTGTCGGTGTCGAGCTCGACGCGGTCGATCGCGCTCTGGTGGTAGCCGATGCCGCGGTGCAGCTGCCGTGCTCTGGGCCGCACGATGTCCTCGGGGTGCGTGGTGCCGAACGGAACGAAGAGCAGGCCGGGTTGGTAGACGTGCTGGTCGTCCTGGTCGACGACCGTGATGGTCACGTCGTCGGTGTCGTGCGCCCGGCGCAGGCGGTTGGCGGTCAGGGTGCCGCCGGTGCCGGCGCCGAGGATGACGATGCGTTGGACCACGGGCTCATCGTCCTGTGCCGTCCCTGGCCGCGACAGGGCACAACGTCACCGCAGCAGCGTCACCGCGGCGACGTCTTGGCAGCGGCGTCACGAGGACCCGCCCGGTGCAGCGCCGTCGGCGATCACGGTGCTGGCGGCCGCTCAGGCGTTCGTCCGGGACCTCATGCCCATCAGGACGCTGATCACCAGCAGCAGCGCTGCGATCGCGAGCAACCACAGGAGACCTTCGACGAGCAGTCCGACTCCGCCGATCTGGAGAGCGACGATGATGATCACGGCGAGCAGTCCCATTGGGGAACACATCCTTCGGTGGTGGCGTCCCGTCCATGTACCCAACGGGCGGACCCGGTACCCGGAGAGCTCGGCAGTTTCCGTGCGCGGATCGTGTCCACGGCGACTCGGTAGGGTCGGCGGCCGTGAAGCGCCAGGCGAAGGCCGACCTGATCGGCGAGATGCTCGACGACCTCTACCCGGAGCCGCCGATCCCGCTCGACCACGTCGACCCGTACACGCTGCTGGTCGCTGTGGCGCTGTCCGCGCAGACGACCGACAAGAAGGTCAACGAGGTGACCCCGGCGCTGTTCGCCGAGGCCCCGACGCCGGAGGACATGGTCGCGATCGGCCCCGAGCGCATCCTCGAGCACATCCGCCAGGTCGGACTCGCCCCCACCAAGGCCCGCAACGTCTGGACCGCCGCCACTCAGATCGTCGAGGCAGGCGGCGAGGTCATCCCCGACATGGAGTTCCTCGAGTCACTCGCCGGGGTGGGCCACAAGACGGCGAGCGTCGTGATGTCCCAGGCCTTCGGCGTGCCGGCCTTCGCGGTCGACACCCACATCCATCGACTCGCCGCCCGCTGGGGCCTGTCGAACGGCACGACCGTGGAGCGCACCGAGCGCGACCTCAAGGCCGTCTTCCCGCCCGACACGTGGAACCGTCGACACCTGCAGATCATCTACTTCGGGCGCGAGTACTGCCCGGCGCAGCGCCACGACCTCACGACCTGTCCGATCTGCTCGTGGGCAGCGACGAAGAAGCAGATGGCGCTCGAAGCTGCACCGCGGCCCTCGAAGCCCCGGCGACCACGAGCCTGATCGGGTGCGCCCGCCGGCGCTGCCGATCAGGTCACTCCACGTCTGGTCCGGCGTCACCGCCGGTCGCGACGATCGCCAGCCGCTCGACGTAGCGGCTCCATCCTGCGGAGTGATCGCTGACGGCGTCCTCCGGCAGTCCACGATGGGTCAGACGCACGAGCGTCTTGGTGCCCTCGGGATGCAGCGAGATCTCGACGGTGGTCCGAGCCCGGCGTGATCGGGTTGCCATCCTCGGCCCACCCGAAGGTGAAGAGGACCCGCTCGTTCGGCACGACCTCGACGTACTCGCCGACGGACTGGTGCCGGCCGTTGACCAGCACCCGATAGTGGCCGCCAGGTCGGGGGTCGATGTCGGCCACGGTGCCCAGCCACTCGACGTGGCGGTCGGGTTCGACCAGGAAGGGCCAGATGGTCTCGGGTGTGGCGTCGATCATGATCTCTCGGACCAGGTCGGTCATGGCGTGCTGCCTTTCGTCAGTGTTCTCCTGCGGGCCTGCTCGGCCTCGGCTGCGTCACGCAGCCGCTCGAGACCGGACGTCCAGTAGTCGTCGAGGAACGAGCGCAGCTCGGCCATCGTCGAGGTGTTGGCCGAGTAGAGGCGTCGCGTGCCGTCGCGTCGCTCGATGAGCAGGTCGGCGCCCTTGAGCACGGTCAGGTGCTGCGAGATCGCCGGACGCGACACGTCAGGGGACTGCTCGGCGATCTCGGTCGCGGCCAGCTCCTGGGACCACACCAGTCGGAGGATCGTCCGCCGCCGGGGTTCTGCGAGGGCCTTGAACGCTGCGTCCATGACCCCATGGTCAGCACCTGCTTACGTAAGAGTCAACTAACGAATCCTCCTCACTCGTCGGCGCAGTCGAACCACACGCGCTCTGCCGCCGCCTGCACCCTGTCCTGGTCGAGGGGCCCCTCGACGACGACCAGCTCGCGGTCCTCCCGGTAGCAGCGCACGACACCCAGCTCGTCCGCCATGGCGGCAGCGAAGCGATCGACCCGCTCGTCCTCGTCGTAGGCCTGGACGTCGGAGAACCCGATCAACCAGCGACCCTCACCGTCAGCAGGGTCCACGATCGGACCCTCGAGGTCATCGGCGACGTCGTCGGCGAGCTCCTCGGGTGACATGCGATGCAGCTCGATCAGCTCTCGTAGTCGAGCCGGGTCCCGGTTGATGCGTGAGGGCACCAGGCCGACCGCTCGTCCGACCGTCCCGACGAACTGGCTCAGCGGGAGGATGCCGCGGAAGCCGGGTGCTGCGATGACCGGCTCCGAGCGGTCGAGTCCTCGCTGGTCCGGCGGCAACGACCAGCGAGCACCCAGCTCACGCTCCATCCATCGGCAGGTCATGGCGATGAACCCGGCCGTGACCCAGCATCCGGCGGCACCGAGGTAGGACTCGTAGCCGGGCCGGATCCGAACCCACAGCGGCACCCGTCCTGCGGCGGCCAGCTCGCTCCACGTGCACGAGCCGAACCAGCCGGCGTCCACCGCCCGGAGCACGCCGGCCCAGATCTCGTCGATCGCCGCATCTCCACCGGCGTGCACCACCGCGGGGTCGACGAGCCCCGACGTCAGGTACCAGCCACCCCAGACATCGGCCTCGGTGGTCGAGAGCACGACCACGACCTGCTCCGCGGCGGCGAAGGGCATGTCCTCGTAGTCGATCGGGTCGCTGCCGGCGAGCGCGTCGCCGGGGTCCTCACGTGCCTCGTCCACCTCCGATGCGTAGCACACTCCGTTCGTGCTGCAACGGCCGGAGACAGCTGACCTCGACCTGTTCCAGGAACGGTGCGAGCAACTCGGGTGCGACGGACAGCGCCACGTCCATGGCGGCCTCGGAGCCGACGTCGATCGCGGCGTACGCGCCGTCACCGGCCGAGGTCATCGCGGTGAACGTCCGCAGTCCCAGTCGCCGCTGCAGCACCGACTCCGAGATCGTCACCGTGCTGACCGCGGAGCGCTGCAGCGCGGTCGTGGCCCGGTTGACCAGTCCCGAGCGGACCACCAGGTAGGGGCCGGAGATCGTGTGGCCGAGCGACCGGTACGCGACCCAGGCGGCGCCGACGACCAGCGGAGTGCACCCGAGCGCGACGAGCAGCGGCCACCACGGCAGGGCCCCGGCGAGCGCGAGCCCGCCGGTGCTCGCCACCGCGGCCATCGAGAGGGTCAGCGACCACACGACTCGACGACGCAGTGCTGCGAACGGGTGCGACCGCATCGGCGCGTCGAACGGGCTCGGACCCCCGTCCAGGATGACGGCGGCGACGCGGCGGGCGACCGAGATCGGGCCCCGGGGCAGGATCGCCGCCGGCTGCGACAGCGCCCACATCGACAGTCCCGTCGTGACGACGCTGGTGTCGGCCATCCCCATCCATCGCCACAGGGTGGGCTCCGAGATCTGCGCACCACGCAGGCGGGTGTCGTCTCGGGTGACCTCACGTGTCGTCAACAGACCCTGCGAGGTCCGCAGCGCGGTGCCGTGCGCGTCGGTCGGCACCCTCGCCAGCACGAACCGACCGTGCTCGAGGAAGAAGTTCACCGCCATGCCGAGCGCGCCGACGACGGTCACCGCGACGAGCGCGACCACGATGGTCCAGAAGGTGCCGAGTGCGTCCCAGTCGACGGCGCGGCCCACGATGCGGTCGAGCTCGACACCGATCGAGGACAGCATCCAGTACCCACCCCAGATCACGCCGGCCGCCATCAGGTAGGACCACGACCCGACCATGTTGAACACGACCCACCGTGGGTCGAGCCGGGCGATCACTTCGACGTCCTCGTCGGGCAGGTCGGCGAGCGGGATCTCGTCGGGACCCGAGGCGACCGGGGGCTCGCCCACCGACGGAGCGGATG
>JAFAFN010000347.1 GCA_023423475.1 Actinomycetes bacterium
GGTCCTGGTCGGACGCGAGCCCGACGACGCCATCGGTCGTCGGCTCGAGGTGCTGCTGCCGTCGGCGGCGCCGTTCTTCTCTCGCCTCGCGGACGTCGTGCGGCTCGGGACGTCGCTCGAGCGCCCCTTCGTCAGGATCGGTGACCACGACGAGGTCTTCGCGCTGCGCGCGGTCCCGCTGCCCGACCAGTGCATCGGTCTGGCGCTCGAGGACGTCACCAAGCGTGCCCGGCTCGCCGAGTCGCTCCGGCACAAGGCGCTGCACGACCACCTGACGGGCCTGCCGAACCGGGCGCGCTTCAACGAGCGGCTCGGCAACGCGCTCGACCGTGCCCGGCTGCACGGCGGACGCACCGGCGTGCTGATGGTCGACCTCGACAGGTTCAAGGACGTGAACGACACCCTCGGGCACGAGTACGGCGACCGCCTGCTCGTGGAGCTGTCGCGTCGGCTGTCCATGAAGCTGCGCAACTGCGACACGATCGCCCGACTCGGCGGTGACGAGTTCGCGGTCCTCGTGTCCGATGCCGAGGGCGACGACGCCACGATGAGCGTCGCCCGACGGCTCGTGGAGCTCTGCGAGGAGCCGTTCCACATCGACGAGTTCCGTCTCCAGGTCGGCGCGTCGGTCGGCGCTGCCGTCGCCCCCGACGACGCCGAGGACGCCGAGGACCTGCTGCGGCACGCCGACGCGGCGATGTACCAGGCGAAGGAGTCGGGCGGCGGCATCGTCGTGCACTCCGGCGCCGAGGAGTCCACCGGGAGCACCCGCATCGAGCTGCTCGCCGATCTGAAGGAGGCGGTCAGCACCGACGAGCTCGTGCTGCACTACCAGCCCCGCATCGATCTGCGGACGCTGCGACCGGTCGGCGTCGAGGCACTCGTGCGGTGGCACCACCCGCAGCGCGGGCTCCTGCCGCCGGGCGACTTCATCGAGCTCGCCGAGGTGTCCGGCACGATCGCAGCACTCACCCGTGCGGTGACCGAACGCGCCACCCGGGACATGGCGGCGCTGCGCCCCGACGCGCCCTTCACGGTGAACGTGAACCTGTCCGCCCGCAACCTGCACGATCCGTTGCTCGTCGAGTGGGTCGTCGACCTGCTCGACCGCACCGGGTACCCACCGATGTCGCTGTGCTTCGAGCTGACCGAGGCCCAGCTGTCGGAGGACCCGTCGCAGTCCCTCGAGGTGCTGCACCGCTTGCGGCTGCTCGGTGTCCGACTCAGCATCGACGACTTCGGCACCGGCTACTCGTCGGTCGCCTACCTGCGCGAGCTGCCGATCGACGAGGTGAAGATCGACACCGGGTTCATCAGCGGGCTCCAGGCCGGTGACCCGACCCTGGTCCGCTCGGTGATCGACCTGGGTCACAACCTCGGCCTGCACGTCGTCGCCGAGGGTGTCGAGGACCATCGCTCGCTGAAGCTGCTGCGCTCCCTCGGCTGCGACAGCGCACAGGGGTACCACCTGGCACCGCCGATGCCCTTCGAGGACCTCGAGCGCTACTTCTCCGAGCTCGAACTGCTCGCGCCCAGCCTGGGCGAGAGCTGACCCTGCGCCACCTGCGGCGCTGCGGCTTGGGGGCGGACGAAGTCCTTTCGATATCCTCGGCGCCATGACCGAGACCATCGACCTCTCCCTCGCGGCCGCCGCCCTGGACACCGCCCAGCAGGTGCTCGACGCGGGGATCGCCCGTCTCGCTGCCGACGGGATCGACGACAACCAGGTGCTCGCCTACGACATCGCCCACGCGGCCGCCGGCGTGATGGCCGCTCGTGGACTGCTCGCCTACGGCGCCCGTGGCGACGACGAGGCCAAGGTCACCAGCGCCTTCACCGCGGACGTGCTCGCCGACCTGGCCTCCAAGCTGTTCGGCCGTGAGGACGAGTGGGGTGTCGGCAACGACGCGCTCGACGCGGTCCGCACCTATGTCGCCACCTTCCGGGCCCCGGAGTTCCTCGCGTCGCTCGCCGACACCGACGGCCCCCGCCACCTCTCTGGCGACTTCGAGATGGTGCAGGACACCTTCCGCCGCTTCGCCGAGGAGAAGCTGAAGCCGATCGCCGAGCACATCCACCGCGAGAACGCCGACATCCCCGAGGACATCATCACGGGTCTCGCCGAGATGGGCGCGTTCGGCCTGTCGATCTCGGAGAACTACGGCGGCTTCGCCTCGGGTGACGAGTCGGACTACATCGGCATGGTCGTGTCGACCGAGGAGCTGTCCCGCGGTTCGCTCGGTGCCGGCGGCTCGCTGATCACCCGGCCCGAGATCCTCGCCCGTGCCCTCGAGGCGGGCGGCACCGAGGCGCAGAAGGAGGAGTGGCTGCCGCTGCTCGCCAGCGCCGAGGTGATGAACGCCGTCGCGGTGACCGAGCCCGACTACGGCTCCGACGTCGCCGGCGTGAAGGTGACCGCCACCAAGGTCGACGGCGGCTACCTGCTCAACGGCGTGAAGACGTGGTGCACCTTCGGTGCCCGTGCCGACGTGCTGATGGTGCTGGCCCGGACCGACCCGGACCGTTCGATCGGCCACCGCGGCCTGTCGATGTTCATCGTGCCCAAGGAGCGCGGCGACGCCCACGGCTTCGAGCTCACCTCGGACAGCGCCTTCGGCCCCTCGAAGATGGAGGGCCGCCCGATCGACACGATCGGCTACCGAGGCATGCACTCCTACGAGATCGCCATCGAGAACTGGTTCGTGCCCGACGCCAACC
>JAFAFN010000354.1 GCA_023423475.1 Actinomycetes bacterium
GCTCCTCGCCGATCGAGTCCGCTGCGGTCACCCTCGAGGTGCTCGACGTGCCGAGCGTGCCCCGCCTGTACTTCTGGGCGATGCAGGTCGACGTCGCGGACGGTCGCCGCCCGGCAGGTGGCGCGCACCTCGGATTGCAGTGGCACCCGCAGTACCCCGGCTCGACCGCGGTGAACTGGGGTGGCTACCGCGCGGGCGGGGGTGAGCTGCACGGTTCCGACTCCTCGTTGCCCTCGGCCCTGGGCAACCCCAACACCAGGAACCTCCATTGGGTGCCGGGGCACCGTTACCGGCTCCGGGTCGCCAAGGTCACCGCGGCACACGACCCACAGCAGGTGCCGCCGTCCGGTCTCACCGCCTGGCGGGGCAGCGTCGTCGATCTCGACACCGGCGACCAGGTGACCGTGCGCGACCTGTACGCCGCGTCGGACCGCATCTCCGGGGTCACCATGTGGTCCGAGGTCTTCGCACGGTGCGACGATCCGAGCGCGGCGATCCGCTGGTCCGACCCGGAGGTCATGACCGCGGCGCACGGCGTCGTGTCGCCCGACGCGTTCGCGGTGAACTACCAGTCGTTCTCCGACGGCGGGTGCGCCAACACCGACGCCGCGGGCGACGAGGTCGGGATCGTGCAGCGCACCTCGACCGAACGGGTCACTCCACAGGGAGCTCGGCTCGAGCCACCTCGTCGCTGACGGCGTCGTCGTCTGGCTCGGGTGCTGCCGTGGTCCGGTTGCGTCGGCCCAGCAGCAGCGCCACCGCCCCGACGAGCACGACCAGCACCGCGACGGTCACCGCGGTCGACGTCCGTGCCGAGGTCGCCAGCGCGCCGATCGCCGGGATCGACGCGACCACCCGACCGACGTACTCGTCGCGGCCCACGACCCAGGTCTCGGAGGTCTCGTTGGCGTCGCCCCGGGTCTCGACCTCGATGCCGCCGTCGACGTCGTGCACGTCGACGATCCGGTGGGTGAGGCCTTCGCCGGTCGGGCCGTAGTACTCGAGGTTGGCGACGTCGCCGGGACGGAGGTCGTGGGCGGGCACGTCGTCGACGACGACGATGTCGCCGATGCCGTAGGTCGGGATCATCGATCCGCTGCGCACCACGTGGAGCCGGAATCCCAGGAGGACGAGCACGAGGGCACCGGCGACCAGGACCGAGCCGGCGACCACGAGCGTGGTGAGCACACGGTCGATCCAGCTGGTCCGGGCGCGTCGGGGGGCCTCGGCTGCCGAGGTCGCATCGGGATCCTGCGCCGCCTCGGCGCCGCGCAGCAGCTGCTCGCTCCATGCCTCGTTCGCCGCATCGTCGGCTCGGAGCTCGACCCCGACGACGGTCCCCGAGGTCACCGCTCGTCGTTCCGCAACGACACCGGCGCTGTGCAGCTCCGTCGTGTCATCCAGGTCGATCTCGAGGTCGATCTCGTCGCCCACCGCCGGCAGGCTGGCACCCGGAGCGACGAGGAGCCCGACTCCCGCGGGTGAGCCGTCCACGGTGCGGGCGTCGAGCCTGCGTCCGTCCGAGGTCACGATGCGCGCCGGCAGTCGGAGCCGCGTCCGGAAGCTGCTGCGGTGCCAGGATCGTTCCACGAGCGCACGGATCGCCTGGGTCCACAGCAGCCCGAGGGCCAGCAGCGAGAGTCCCGCGATGACCCGGGAGCCGGTGGTGACCGTCGCGGCGCGGCCGGTGTCGATGAGCACCCACCCGACGATGACGGTGAGGACCAGCGCAGACCAGGTCAGGGGGCGTGTGCTGATCCTCGGGCTGACCGGGGTGATGCGTCGCGTGATCGCGGCCCTGATCGATCCCAAGGAGCCGGGCAGGTGGTAGAGCGCGGCGGTCAGATCGGCACGTGGCCGGTAGCCCGCGCCCGACATCCGGCGGAGGGCGGCCCAACGCAGCACGGCGGCGACGCCGAGCACTCCGAGCAGGGCGAGCAGCTCGTACGCGGTCAGTCGTGCCGCCGCGGTCGTGATCGCCACGATCAGGGCGATCGCGGGGATCGCCGAGAGCTCGCGCAGCAGCAGTGCGACGGCGCTCAAGCGTGCCCTGAGCGAGCCGGTGGTGCTCGCGCCGGACAGGTCGGCGACGCGGGCCCGCTGCCGCGCGACGGCATCGGGCCAGTAGGCACCCGCGGCGACCGGCGCGGCTCGCAGGGACAGCGTGTCGGGAACGCGCCGGCCCCTGGACCCCTCGGAGTGTCGTTCCCTCAGCCATTCACCCCAGGGGCGTGTGCCGTCGATCGGGTGGTCGACCAGCAGCTGTCGCGACACCAGGGTCGCGTCGGTCTCCCAGAGGACCAGATCGTCTACCGCGCTGGCGCGCAGCGCGGCGCCGACGACCTCGAAGCGGTCGGTGACGTAGCGCTCCTGCGAGATGGGGCGGGTCGAGCCGACCACCCAGTCGGTGGTGTCGTCGAGCAGTCCGGCGGCGTGGTGACAGGCCGCGCTCGCGGGGACCGCCCGGGCCGAGACGATCATCACCGCGTCGCTGTCGGTGTCGGTGGCGAGCCGGACGGCGTCCTCGAGGGTGCCGTCCGCCACGATCACCGGCCCGGTGCGGGCGGCCAGGGCGATGCTCGAGCGAACCGTCGCCGGCGGCTCGTCGCCGACCCTGACGATCGTGGTGACCGTGCCGGCCGGTCTGCCATCACCCGTCGGGTCCTCGTCGTCCCGGCTGGCGTCGTCCTGGCTGGCGTCGTCCTGGCCGGCGTGGCGTCGTCGACCGAGCAGCGGCACGGCCAGCGGCGCGGTCGCCCAGAGCGTGGTGATCGCCACGATGATCGACTCCCACCACGATCGCTGCACGCCGATCGTGGTGACGGCGACCACGACGCCGAGGCTCACGGACGCGGCGAGCGCCCCGGCCAGCAGGCCGGGGCGCGTCGTCACGTGTTGTGGGGTTGCCGAGATGCTCAGACCTGGGCCTGGCGCTGGCGGGACCTGGCGACCAGCGAGAGGGTCGCTCCGCCGAGCAGCAGGACCGCACCGATGATCACGAGCGGCAGCGACGCACCGCCGGTGAAGGCCAGCGGGCGGGACTCACTCGTCCCGGCCACCGCCGTGCTCTTCGGGTTGACGCTGGTGCGCACGACGCTGTCGTTGGCGACCTCGGGCTTCACCGTGGTCGTGGTCGACGTCGTGGAGGTCGGGGCCTCCGTGGTGGTCGGTGCGACCGTGGTGGTCGGGGCCACCGTGGTGGTGGGAGCGACCGTGGTGGTCGGGGCCACCGTGGTGGTCGGTGCGACCGTCGTGGTGGGGGCCTCGGTGGTGGTCGTCGGACCCTCGGTGGTGGTCGTCGGGCCCTCGGTCGTCGTGGTGGTCGCCTCGGTCGTGGTGGTCGGGGCTTCCGTCGTGGTCGTCGGTGCCTCGGTGGTGGTGGTCGGGGCTTCCGTCGTGGTGGTGGGCGCCTCGGTGGTGGTCGGGGCCACCGTGGTGGTCGGCTTCTCGGTCGTGGTCGGCTTGACCGTGGTGGTCGTCTGCTTGGGGCCGCAGAAGCTGATGCCGGAGATGTCCGCCCCGTGACGGCCGCGGCTCTTCAGCCCGTCGTTGGTGAAGGTGCCCGAGGTCTCGGGCCCGCGGAGCCACGAGGTGTTGGAGTCGTTGTCACCGCGGACGGTGAGGGTCGTGATGCCCTGGGTCGAGCGCCAGCGGCCGCCGTGCTCGTCAGCGTGGCTGATGGTCACCACGTTCTGGTTCCCCTGGGGCTTCTGGAACGAGTAGCCGCGGTGGGTGCGCTCGAAGGAGGCGACGAGCACGTGGCCGTCCGGGCACTCCTTGTTCTTGTCGTTCGTCGCGGCAGTGGTGCTGAGCATGCCGGCGAAGAGTGCGACCGCGCCGACGAGCATCATGGCGACACCGGCACGGACGGGCGTGACCCGGGAGCCGTGGGTCGCTGCGTCCGCAGGAGCGACACCGGTGTCGGATGCGGCATCGATCGTCGATGTCTCGTCCCCGGTGACATCCGCGTTGGGCTGTTCGTTCTCTGTCATCTTCCACTCCTCGGACGACGCCGATCGTCTCGGCGCACGAGTTCTGTTCGGCCGCGAAGTTGCGCGCTTGAGCGTTCTCGTCCGATCGCCCCCCTCCGACCTGACGGCCCGTCAGGAATCGACGGCCGTCGCGGGCTACCGTCGTGGCTCCATGGGGGCCCAACTGACCTACAACCTGGCCGACCAGTGGGAAGCCGTCTGCGACCGCGTCGCCGAGCGCGAGGCGATCGTCTCGAGTCGTCGTCGACTGACCTACGGCCAGCTCGAGGACCGTGCGAACCGCCTCGCCAACCACCTCGTCTCGGTGGGCGTCGGCCCGGGTGACTTCGTCGGCTGCTACCTGCTCAACGGCACCGAGTACCTCGAGACGCTGCTCGCGTGCTTCAAGGTCCGGGCCGTGCCGGTCAACATCAACTACCGCTACGTCGCGGAGGAGCTCCGCTACCTGCTCGTCGACTCCGGCCTCGTCGTGCTGGTCTGCAACGAGGAGTTCCTGCCGAACGTCGCCGAGGTCGCGCCGGCCGTCCCTGCGCTGCGT
>JAFAFN010000370.1 GCA_023423475.1 Actinomycetes bacterium
CGGAGCGCAGCACCGGTGCTGCGCTTCGGCGCGGGCGGCGACGTGCGCGCCGAGGGCGTCGTGGTCGACGACGAGCTGCGGCCCTCGTTCGAGCTGGTCTCGGACTGGGGGGTCGAGCACGTCCACCTGGGCATCCGGGGGGTGCACAACGTGTCGAACGCGTTGGCGGCGGCGACGGCTGCGCTCGGACTCGGCGTTCCGCTCGGCGAGGTCGTGGCGGGGCTCGAGTCCTCGGGGTCGTCGCCGTGGCGGATGGACCTTCGACGTGCGGGCTCAGGGCTCCTGGTGCTCAACGACGCCTACAACGCGGGGCCGGCGTCGATGGCGGCGGCGCTGCGCTCGCTCGCCTCGCTGCCGGTGTCGCGTCGGGTGGCGGTCGTGGGTGTCATGGCCGAGCTCGGCGACACCGCGTCGGACGAGCACCGTCGCATCGCCGCGCTGGCCGACGAGCTGGACGTGCAGTTGGTGCCGGTCTCGACCGAGCTCTACGGCGTGCATCCGGTGCCCGACACCGACGAGGCACTGGCGTCGTTGCAGGGCATGGCGCTCGGCGACGGCGACGCGGTGTTGGTGAAGGGCTCGCGGGTGGCGGGTCTGGAAGTGGTGGCGACAGCCCTGCTGGCCTGAAGCGGTGACAGCCCTGCTGGCGTGAAGCGGTGACAGCCCTGCTGGCCTGACGCGGCGCTATTCGGCGCCGAGGGCGGCGAGCTCCGGGTCCCGCAGGTCGATGGCGACGGCGAGCACCACGGCGACGATCGCGCCGAACACGAGCACTGCGCTGATGCCGACGGTGTCGATGATCGGACCTGCGATCAGCCCGCCGAGGGGGACGAGTCCTGCCCAGGCCATCATCCACAACCCCATGACACGACCGCGCACCTCGTCCGGGACCCTCATCTGGAGCGTGGTGGACAGCGCGGTGACGATGACGAAGTAGGCGGCTCCGAGCACGAACGCGGTGACGAAGGCGACGGCGACGATCGACGTCGTGCCGAAGATCGCGAGCGATGCGGCGAAGACCAGCAACCCGCCCCGTGTGGTCCTCGCTCGGTCGTGGCCCGAGAGGAACGACCCCATCGCGAGCGCGCCGCCGGCGGCTCCGGCGGCGAACGAGGCGAAGAGCAGGTTGAACTGCCAGCCGGTCAGACCGAGGTGCTGCTCGGCGAGCAGGGGCATCTGGTAGATGAAGATCAGCGAGCACAGCGACAGCACCGAGATCGTGATCAGCACCCTGGTGATGAGCACGTCGGCACGCGCCGCACGCAGCCCGATGCGGAGCTGACGGATGGGACCGTCGGTGGTGGCGCCCTTCGGGGAGAAGTCGACGTCGACGCTGGTGACGGCCCAGATCACGAACAGGTAGGTCGTGCCGTTGACGAGGAACACCGCGGATGGCCCGGCGAGCGAGCCGACCAGTCCGCCGAGCAGCGGTCCGACGACGCGCGACGAGTTCATCGACACCGAGTTCAGGGCGATCGCCGGCTGCATGTCGGCGCGGGGGACGAGGGTGGGTAGCAGCGCGTTCATCGTCGGACCGTTGATGGCGTTGGCGCAGCCGATACCCGCGACGACGAGCACGAGCACGACGCGGTTGGGGGTGTCCGAGAGCGCCACGATGGCGAGCACGACCGACAGGACCATCTGCCATCCCGACAGCGTCACGATGATGTGTCGCCGATCGAACCGGTCGGCGATGGCGCCGCCGAAGGGCGAGAGGATGAGCATCGGGCCCAGCTGGGCGAAGGTGATGACGCCGGTGAACCAGGCGTCGCCGGTCAGTGCGTAGGCGAGCGAGATGAGCGTGATGTTCTGCATCCACGTGCCGACGTTGGATGCGAGCGTGCCGGCGAACAGGCGACGGAACGCGTGGCTCTGCAGTGCGGATCGAAGCGTGCCGGGCACGACGGCGCGGGGGTCGTCGTCCCCGCCGTCACCGGAATACTTCGAAGATCGAATTGATCGCACCGGCGCAGTGTAGGGCGGGGAGGGCCCGGGGCCGAAGCGAGATCCGATCGACCGTAGGCTGAGGTCGACCATGGCAGAACGAGCGGTGCGGACGCACTACCAGGTGCTGGGTGTCGCCCCCGGCGTCGGCGTCGACGAGATCCGGCGCGCCCATCGCCAGCTCGCCCGTGTCCTCCACCCCGATCGCCAGAGCGAGTCGACCGATGCCGAACGTCGCCTGGCCGAGCGGCGGATGCGAGAGGTGAACGCCGCGTGGACGGTCCTGTCGGACCCTGGGCGTCGCCAGGCGTACGACGCCGGGCTGCGAGCGGCGAGGACCGGACCGACGTCGGCCACGGGGGCGCCATCCGCGCCGCCACGTCCGGGCCCGGGTTCGTCCCGACAGCCCCGCACCGAGGCGCCGTGGGACGCAGATGACCCCGATGCGGCGTTCGCCCGCCGACGTCTCGACGGGCTCGATCCCGACGAGCCGGAGCTGACACCGGCGCACTTCTGGTTGCTGCGCCGAGGACCGCTGGTGCTCATCGCGGTGGTCGGTGTCTTCCTGTTCGTCTTCACGGCGTACGCCGGCACCGGGAGCCGGGCCACGGACGGTTCGAGCACGACGACCACCGCACCGCCGGACTGCGCCCGACTGGTCGACGGTCGCTCGGCGATCGCGGTGCCCTGCAACGAGCGCAACGACGGCAGGTTGTTGACCCAGGTCCCGGCGGCCCTCGACTGTCCGCCGAAGACCAAGTACGTCCTGATCGGCTCGGACTTCTACTGCGTGAGCAGCGATCCGTCGGTCACCGCATCGACCCCGACGGTCATCGGCGGCTGACTTCTCTCAGGACCCGCTCGACGTCGCTTCGCCCGGCACGGTGAACAGCGGTTCCCAGGGGGAGTCCGGCGCGACGGGGAACAGCGTGGACGGTGCGGCACCCTCGGTGCTCCAGCGAGCCTGGTAGGGGAGTCCGTCGAAGGCGACCTTCGCTCCCTTGTCGTAGAGGGTGGACGGGTCCCAGTTGGGCATCGAACCGGGCGGGACGGTCGGGATGGGCGCCGCGACCTCGTCGGGTCGGACCGGACCGATCAACGCCCACGGCGAGTCGGTGGAGCGCTCCGCGATGCCTGCGGGATCGATGCACTGGTTGAACCAACGTGCCTGGTAGACGACGCCGTCGCGCACGACCTTGTCGTCCTGGGGGTACTGCGCGGTGGGGCGCCACTGGGGAGAGGGGCTGTTGTCGGCGACCTCCGCGGTCGGGCTGCGGTCCGGCACGGTGACCGAGTCGACCTTGGCCGCACCCGGCGCACGGCCAGGCAACGAGGAGAAGACCTTCGAGAACGCGAGCGGTTCCTGGGCGACGCCGCTGCAGGTGTTGGAGTGGACCACCACGTCGGTGAAGGTCGAACCGCACGCCCGGTCGCGGTTGAGGGACCACATCGAGACCCGACCGAGGCCGCGGTCGCGGGCGAAGGCCGTGAAGGCCGTCGCGTCGTCGAGGTCGGAGCTCTCGCCGTCGATGTCGTTCTGACCGATCATCGGCGTCGCACCGATGCGGGCCCAGCGCTCGGTGGCGTTCAGGTCGATGCCGAGCGACTCGTAGAGCGTCGCCATCTGCGCTGCGGTCGCGTCGACCGCGTCCTGGCTCGCGCCGAGCATGTTCTCGGTGGGATCGTCCACGGTCGCGAAGTTCATCGTCATGATGTTCACGCCGAGCAGGTCGAGTCCGCCACGGATCGTGTGCTCGACCACGTCGAGGCCCGCGGCGGTGAGGCCGTCGGTCGTGACCGGAAGCGTCAGCCACACCTCGAGTCGCTGGCCGTCGGCCTCGAGCTCGTCCTGCACCGATGCCAGGGCGGCCGCCCGGCGCTCGACGACTTCTTCGACGACGAGGTGCCCTCGATGACGGTGATCGTGCCGTCGTACCAGGAGGATGAGCGCGTCGTCCGCACCACGCTGCTGTCGGCCGCGCTCCAGGAG
>JAFAFN010000429.1 GCA_023423475.1 Actinomycetes bacterium
CGACAACGTGCTGCTCGGCCGGCGTGGCGAGGTGAAGCTCGCCGACTTCGGCATCGCCAGGATCGCCGGCCAGGACGCAACGGCCACGGCTGCCGGTCAGGCGTTCCGCGGCACGATCCAGCACGCCGCGCCCGAGCTGCTCGACGGCCAGCAGCCGTCGGCAGCGTCGGACGTGTGGAGCATCGGCTCGACGCTCTACACCGCGGCGTCGGGTCACGCACCGTTCGCGAGCACGACCGACGACGAGTCGGTCACGGCGATCATCCGGCGCACGCTGCTCGACGACCCGCCGACGTTGCCGGACACGCTGCCGGCGGACCTGGCGCGGGTCATCGCCGCGTGCCTCTCCAAGGACCCCGAGGGTCGTCCCGCCACCGCTGCCGAGGTGCACGCCCTTCTGAACGCCTGTGCCGTCCCTGCAGAGGACCCGAGCGGGGCATCCGCGCTCGCGACGGTGTCGGACGTCGCGCCGTCGCCGGGTCCGACCGGTCCGCCGACCGAGACCGTCGCGGATTCCACGGATGCATCGCCGGGGCGTCGCCGAGCGCTGCTGCTCGGTGGCGGTGCGCTCGCCCTGATCGCTGCGGTGGTCGTCGCCGTCGTGCTGGTGAGGGGCGGCGACGAGCCGGGGAGCACCGACGACGATCCCACGACGACGACCTCCGAGCCGGGTGGCAGCGGCCCCATGGACCCCGAGCAGCGGGCACGCATCCTGGATCGAGAGGACGGTCCCACGAGCATCCGACCGCTCGCGGGCACAGGTCTTGCCAACACCTCGGACGAGCTGAAGGCACGGCTCGACGTCTTCGCGAGCTCGACGACCTCACCCGCGGTCCGCAACGCCATCTTCTCCGAGGAGACCGACGGCCACGACCTCGACTTCGGGGAACTCCCCGCGTCGATGGACTACTCGGCGACGAACCTGGCGAAGGAGGAGTCGTGCCGCAGGGTCCTGCTGGACGAGCAGACGGTGCTCGGCGCCGCAGGCGGCATCTGGTTCGACGGCACGATCGGGCTCCTGGTCAACGCCATCCAGCTCGACTCCCCCGAAGCCGCTCGTCAGTACTACTGGGCGACGGCGGTCTTCCACGGGTTGAACAGCTCGCAGTGCCGTGGCTGGCCGGCCGACGGGCTGGCGATCGACCCGACCGACCTGGTCGTCGACCGCAGGGAGTTCGGCCTCGACGCCACACCCGACGAGCTCCTGACCGCGATCTCCGAGGACTACTCCTTCGGCGGGATCGAGATGGTGCTCTCGTACCAGTCGGTCTCGCTGATCGGCGACACCGTGCTCGTGGCCAGCGCTGGCTGCACCACCGCAACCGATCCCAGGGTGCTGTCCGAGCCGATCGCCCAGGCGATCCGGGCGTTCTCGGGCTGAGCCGACTGAGGGTCGGCCGAGGGGCGGCGCAGGCCGCTGGGCGATCCGACCGCGTACGATCCGGCCCATGGGCGACGAGCCGACGCCAGAGCAGGGGCCTGCGCCGGATCCCTTCGAGAACCTGACCCTGGACGAGACCTTCATCACCTCGGCCTCGATCAGCGAGCCCGCCGCGGCCGAACGCGAGCGCGCCGCTCGCGCCAGGGCGGAGCGAGAGGCGAACCTGCAACGCCTGCTCGAGGACGAGAACGCACGACGAGACAACGAGCGCCACGAGCGCCTCCGCTACGCGCCGAGCGACTGGGACGACGCCTTCGACGATCCGGATCCGGAGGAGCGCCCACGCGGACGGGGGCGCACCATCAGGATCGTCGCCGTGCTCGTGCTGGTCGCAGTGGTGTTCGTCTACGGGATCAACCAGTTCGTCACCCGTCGTGACACCCAGGTCACCACCCCACCGACCCACGAGCGCACCCAGTCCGACGACCCGATCGCCTCGGCCGGACCGTCGGACCCGCGGGTCGAGGTCGTGCGCCCGACGAACTGGCCACCCGCGTCGACCGAGGCGTCGCCCACACCGCTCGGCGTGCCTGCCGCGGTGCCCGGCGACGGCGGACCGCACGAGTTCCTCCAGCTCCAGGCGGACGGCACCACTCCGGTCGCGTACGACCCGTGCCGACCGATCCACTACGTGACGCGACCGGGTGGGCCTCCCGAGGGCGACGTGCTCATCCGGGAGTCGATCGCCGCGGTGTCGGCCGCGACGGGTCTGCGCTTCGTCGACGACGGCACCACCGAGGAGGGCCCCTCGGACCAGCGGGCGCCCTACCAGCCCGAGGTCTACGGCGAGCGCTGGGCGCCGGTGCTCTTCACCTGGTCCGATCCGGTCGAGTCCCCGCGGCTCGGTGAGGTCACCCCGGAAGCTCCGCAGGCGAACCCGGCGGCGTACGCGGGCAGCACGGCGGTCGGACTGGGCCCCGAGGGGGCGGACGCCGACATGGTGTTCGTGACCGGGGCGGTCACCCTGGACGGCGACGACCTCGGCCGCATGACCGAGGGCCAGGACGGTCGGGCACGGGCCCGAGCGGTGATCCAGCACGAGCTCGCCCACCTGGTCGGTCTCGGCCACGTCGAGGACGACTCGCAGCTGATGTTCCCCACCATCAACACGAACATCACCGGGTTCAACGACGGCGACCTCGAGGGTCTCGCCGCGCTGGGTCAGGGCGCCTGCTTCCCCGAGATCTGACCGCCGCGGCGCACGTCTTCCTCCTCGTCGTCGGGGTGATCACCCCCGAGAACGAGGAGGAAGACGTTCTCAAGAACCTTGCGCGGCGCGTCGATACTCCCCACGTGATCGTGCCCGCGGGAGGGCACGCCGGAGGAGGCGACGAGCTTGCGGAGTTGGACCGCGCCACGAAGGACATCGACGGCACTGGTGGCCGCCGGTGCCGTCGCGGCGCTCGCGCTGATCGCCGCGGCCTGCGTGCCATCCGCTGCCCGAGCAGGATCGGCCGCACGGCCTCCCGCGCCCACGGAGACCAAAGCACCGCTCGAGTTCCTGATCCTGCCCCCCGACGACGAGCCACCGCTCGCGCCGCGCATGGACATGCCCGACGTACTGCCGCCCGGCACGCAACTGCTGGCGGCGCTCCGCTCCGGCGGCGAGTGGCGGGACTACGCCATCGCCGCAGGACTACCCCGGACCCTCACCGACACCACCGAGCAGCTCGAGCTCTACGGACGCGCGGTCGGCGAGGTCTCGAAGGCCGGACTCGCGTTGCAGCGACGATGGGACGCGAACGCCCTGCTGTGCACGACGTTCGAGGGCGACGACTGTCGAGAAATACCCGACACCCACCGCGCTCAGACGATGAGCTTCTCGCCCGACGGTTCGACGTTTGCTCTGCTGGTGCCGCCCGAGGAGCTCGACCCACCCGAGGTGAGGGTGTACGACACGGCCTCACTCGAAGTGATCGTCGCTGCGCCGATCGGAGGTCGAAGCGGACCGACTGGTCTGGCATGGAACCCCGACTCTTCGTCGATCGCGATGGTGACCTGGCATGAGGATGAGGTCGGCGGCGACCTGGCGGAGCTGGTGGCCGAGCCCGGCGCCGAACCCACCGTCGTGGTCCCCATGTCCGACGGCGCGATGGCGTTCGAGGTGCTCGGCTGGTCGAGCAGCGGCCGAGTGGCCTTCATCTGGCGCGACGGCTATGAGCACTCCGTCAGGTCAGTGTCGGTC
>JAFAFN010000534.1 GCA_023423475.1 Actinomycetes bacterium
CGACCGTCGTCGTCGCCGTCGAACACGACGTGCACGTTGGCGCCGGTCCTGGTCCGCAGCGTGCCGAGCGCCGTGGTGAGCGACGACCGCTGCGCTGCCCGGTCGAGCGACGGCCAGCCCTCCATCGACACGTTGTAGCCGTCGACGATCACCAGCACGCCGGGGGTCGTGACGAGCTGCTGGACACCCTCGGCGGTGCCGTCGTGCACCCCGCTGCGAAGCCGGAGCGGTGAGCGTCGAGGCGGACGCGGCAACCGGTCACCGCCGACGGGCGACGTGTCGTTCGGAGCGGGCACCCGGTCGGGCGCCGCGGGTGCGATCGGCTGCGGGGTGAGCAGTCGAGCGGCCTCGGCCAAGGCCGCGCCCAGCTCGACGGTCGCCTCGGCCGCTCGAGCGACCGCGGCCGCCACCTGGTCGGGCTGCAGATCGTCCCACGGCGTCGGCGCCGCGACGGGCGCCGGGGGCTCGGAGCGTGCGGCGTCGTCGGACGAGGACGTCGACGGAGCCCGATCGTCGTCCTTGCCATTCCCTGTCCTGCCGTCTGCTGTCCTGCTGTCCGGGAGGTCGCCGGCCCCGGTGCCGGACGGGTCGGGCGCCACCGGTGTGGGCGGCTTCGACTCGAGCTGCTCGACCTTGGCCCGCAGCGATCGGAGCTCGTCCAGGCGGTTCGTGGCGAGCGCCTCGGTCGCCTTCAGCTGCTTGACGGTCTGGGACCGATCGTCGCCGAGCTCGACGAGCCGAGCCGTCAGATCCGCGACCGACGCCTCGAGCCCCGCACGGGCGGCACGCTCCTCGGCGAGCGCGGACTCGGCGGCGTCGAGTCCTGCGGTGGTCCTGGCGTGGTCGAGACGCAACGCGTCGAGCGTCGACTCGACCTGCGACAGACGCCGTACGGCGTCGCCCTCTCGTCGCGATGCTCGGTCGTCCTCGACGTCCTCGACCGCCGCGGCCACCAACAGCTCGAGCTCTTCGTCCCAGCCGTCGGGGCGTTCGAGGTAGAGCCACGAGGCCCGGCCCAGATCGGACTCGCTCGCCCCCTCGGCGACCCGTGCACGGAAGCTCTCGTCGCCGTCGAGCACCGACCTGACCGTCTGCAGCGCTCGCGCCGGCAGCTTCGCGAAGCGCAGCACCGGTCGAAGGCGTGCGGGAGGATCCGGGGCGTCGACCGACGAGGCGTCGCGACGCGCGGTGACCACCGCACGTTCCAGGGCCCCGATCAGGAGCTCGTCGGACGCTTCGATGTGATCAGGCCTCCGCAGGAGGGGCGTCGTCGGACGCCAGCACCGCGGCGAGCTCGTCATCCGCGATGACGACCACCGAGGCCGACGAATCGCACCAGCGGCACACCACGGGCTCGATCTCCTCGGCGAGCACCTGGGTGTCCTCGATGCTCAGGTCGCCGCCGATCGTGAAGTGGTGGAAGGCCCTGGTCCGACGGGTGACGGTGACCTCGAAGCGGGTCAGGTTGCCACAGGCGTTGCAGCGGTAGCGGGTGATCGGTGAGGACTCCATCCCCGTCAGCCTACCCCCGCCCGGCTCGGCTGCTTCCGTCCTTCGGGACCCGTCAGACCTCGTCGGGAGCGTCGACCGCGGCGTTGCTGACCTCGACGAGTCGGGCGAGCACCGCGGCGGCGTCACCCCGATCGATGGCCGCACCCGCGGCGACGACGCCGGCGGCGAGGTCGTCGACGAGGCCGGCCACCACGAGGCCGGCTGCGGAATTGAGGACGACCATGTCCCGGATGGGTCCGGTCTCGCCGGCGAGCACCGCTGCAGCGGCCGCGGCGTTCTCGTCGGGTCCGCCCACGGCGAGGTCGTCGACGCTCACGCGTGCCAACCCAACGTCCTCGGGCACGATGCGGAAGTTGTGGATGACACCGCCGCGCACCTCGGCGACCTCGGTCGCGCCCGTGGTGGTGAGCTCGTCGAGCCCGTCGGTGCCGTGCACGACCCAGGCGTGGTCCATCCCTCGACGCTGGAGCACCTCGGGGATCAGGTCCATCAGTCGCGGGTCCGACACGCCGAGCACCTGACGGGTGACGTGGCCGGGATGCGACAGCGGACCCAGCACGTTGAACACCGTGGGGATCCCCAGCTCGGCGCGCACGGGAGCGACGTGGCGCATCGACGGGTGGAACATCCGGGCGAAGGCGAAGCCCACACCCGCCTGCTCGACACATGCCGCCACACCCTCGCCGTCGAGCTCGACGGCGACACCGAGCGCCTCGAGCAGATCGGTCGACCCGGAGGCGGACGACGCCTTGCGGTTGCCGTGCTTGCAGACGGTGGCGCCGGCTGCGGCGGCCACGATCGACGACATGGTCGAGACGTTGAACGCCCGACCCTTCAAGGTCGTGGACCCGCCCATCCCGACCAGGTCGATCGTGGCGTTCGGATCGGGGAGGTCGAGCGGGGCCGCGACCTCGAGCATGGCCGTGACCAGACCCTGCACCTCTTCTGCGGTCTCGCCCTTCATGCGCAGGGCGACGATGAAGGCCGACACCTGCGCGGGCGTCGCCTCTCCCGAGAGCACGTGGTCGAGGGCCGTCCGGGTGACCGCAGCGGAGACGTCGCGCCCGGCGGTCAGCTCGCGCAGCAGCCCTGGCCATGCCCCGATCTCGGCGAATGCACCCAAGTCGCTCCCTCCCTCGCCCGGTGCGCCGCGGCCCGAGCGGGTGCGACGACGATCACGTCAGCGTGTCAGCGTGCCCCTGCACCCGAGACGACCTCGGCCCCGAGACCCTGCGTGGCCTCGGCCGTCGCGCCCATCGACCGCAGACGGCGGCGACGGCGGATGATGCGCTGGCGCTCACGCTCGGTGGCGCCGCCCCAGACACCGTTGTGCTCACGATGGCCGATCGCGTGCTCGAGGCAGTCGGCCTGGACGGGGCACTCGGCG
>JAFAFN010000346.1 GCA_023423475.1 Actinomycetes bacterium
GTCCTGCACTGGATGAACGCGTACGAGGACGGCGACGAGATCGTGCTCGACGGCTTCTTCCAGCACCGCCCCATGCCGGCGAAGAAGGACGGCGACTCGAAGATGATGTCGCTCTACCGCTACGTCGACCTGGATCAGCTCGAGGCTCGGCCACACCGCTGGCGCTTCGACCTGGTCACGGGCGAGACGAAGGAGGAGTCGCTGTCGGACCGGATCATGGAGTTCGGGATGATCAACGGCACCTACGGCGGTCAGCCGTACCGGTACAGCTACAACATGACGGGCAAGCCCGGCTGGTTCCTCTTCGACGGATTGGTGAAGCAGGACCTGCAGACCGGCGCCGAGGAGACCTACCACTTCGGCGAGGGTGTCTACGGGAGCGAGACACCGTTCGCGCCTCGTCCCGGCGCGACGGCCGAGGACGACGGCTACCTGATCACCTTCACGACCGACGTCGAGCGTGACCTGTCCGAGTGCCTCGTCTTCGACGCCACCCGCCTGGGCGAGGGGCCCATCGCGAAGGTGCGCCTGCCCGAGCGCATCTCGTCGGGCACCCACTCGTGCTGGACGCCCGCAGCCGCACTGGGTGGGGCAGCCGCATTGGGTGGTGCAGCCGCGCTGGGTGATGGCTGAGGCGAACGCGATCGGGGCGACGCTCGGACTGCTCGGTGACGAGTGGTCCCTGCTGATCGTGAGGTATGCGCTGGCGGGCGCTCGCCGATTCGGCGACTGGCGGGAGCGGCTCGGCATCTCGGACGCCGTGCTGGCGGGGCGGCTCGCGTCGCTGGTCGACGGCGGCGTGCTCGAACGGGTTCGCTACTCCGAACGACCACCACGTGACGAGTACCTGCTGACCGCGTCGGGCCGCGACCTGTGGCCGGTGCTCGTCGCCATCTGGACCTGGGAGCGACGCTTCGTGCCCGGCCAGCGCGACACGCTGCCCGAGCTGGTCCACCGGGACTGCGGTCACACCTCGACCCCCGAACTGCGCTGCGCCGCGTGCGCCGAGGTCGTCGTCGCCGACGACGTGCACCTGGAGCTCGGCCCGAGCGGCGCCTTCGAGCGCTCCGCGCCGGTCGGGGCGAACCGTCGCCGGCCGGGGCGGTTCCACGAGACGATGGAGGTCATCGGGAGTCGTTGGTCCGCGGCGCTGCTGGGCGCGGCGTTCCTGGGGGCGTCCCGCTTCAGCGAGTTCGAGCGGGTGCTCGGAGCGCCACCGGCGGTGCTGGCGGAACGCCTCGCCCGCTTCGTCGAGCTCGGGGTGCTCCGGGCCGATCCCAACGCGCCGGGCCGTGGTCGCTACCTGCTCACCGACAAGGGCGCCGCGCTGTTCGACGTCGTGGCGACGATGCTCCGGTGGGGTGAGCGGTGGAAAGGTGCGTCGGACGGGCCGGCGGTCCTCGCCACCCACGGCTCGGACGGCCATCCGTTCCTGCCGGAGCTGGCCTGCTCGGTGTGTGCGGCAGCGCTCGAGCCGACCTCGATCGTCGTGGTCCCCGAGGACCGGTCCCGCTCGGGGCCGACCGCGACGGCCGGGTAGCCTCCGCGGTCGTGACCGACCCCACCGCAGACCGATCTCCCGCCGCCTCTCTCGATATCCGGCCCGCCGCTCGGCCCGCCGCCGACATCGTCGCCGAGCTCGACCTGGCGACCAAGATCCGACTGCTCTCCGGCGACGGGATGTGGTGGGTCGAGTCGCTGCCGGCCCACGGGCTCGAGGACGTCATGGTCACCGACGGCCCGCACGGGTTGCGTCAGCAGAAGAGCACCGGCGACCACCTGGGCATCGCGGCGGCGGAGTCCTCGACGTGCTTCCCGACCGCGGTCACGCTCGGGTCGACCTGGGACGTCGACCTCGTCGAGGCGGTCGCCGGGGCGATCGGCGAGGAGGCGGTCGAACAGGGTGTGTCGGTCGTGCTCGGGCCGGGCCTCAACATCAAGCGCCACCCCGCGGGTGGTCGGTGCTTCGAGTACTTCTCCGAGGACCCGCTGCTGAGCGGTCGACTCTCGGCGTCGTTCGTGCGCGGCGTGCAGGCCCACGGCGTCGGCACCAGCATCAAGCACTACGCGGTCAACAACCAGGAGTCCTACCGCTTCGTCGTCGATGCGATCGTCGACGAGCGCACCCTGCGCGAGATCTACCTGGCGGGCTTCGAGATCGCCGTGAAGGAGTCCGCGCCGTGGACGGTGATGTGCTCCTACAACCTGGTCAACGGCGTGCAGGCCTCGGAGCACCCGGAGCTGCTGACGACGATCCTCCGTGACGAGTGGGGCTTCGACGGGCTGGTCATGAGCGACTGGGGTGCGTGCAGCGACCGGGTTGCAGGGGTCAGCGCCGGGCTCGACCTCGAGATGCCCGGCAGTCAGGGTGCCTTCGACGCCGAGCTCACCGCCGCGGTGGCCGATGGGCGTCTGCCCGAGGCCGACGTCGACCGTTGCGCCGTGCGGGTGGTGGAGCTGCTCCAGCGAGGCCAGCGTGGGGAGCGCACTCGGTCGGACCGCGACGCGCACCACGCACTCGCCCGTCGGGCTGCGGCCGAGGGGTCGGTCCTGTTGTCGAACAACGGGGTGCTGCCGCTCGTCGCCGAGGGCCGCATCGCCGTCATCGGCGCGTCGGCCGAGGTCCCGCGCTTCCAGGGGGCCGGCAGCTCACAGGTCACCCCGACCCGACTCGACACGCCGCTGCAGGCGTTGCGGGACCGGGTGGGCAGCTCGGCGACCGTCGCGTACGCACCCGGCTACGCGGCGAACACGGGTGAGACCACCGACGAGCTCTTCGAGGACGCGTTGCGCACCGCGCAGGGCGCCGACGTGGTCGTGGTGTTCGCAGGTCTGCCCGCACCGTTCGAATCCGAGGGGTTCGATCGCCCGAATCTTGACCTGCCGCCCGCGCAGACCCGCCTGATCGAGGCGCTCGCCGCGACGTCGTCGCCGGTGGTGGTCGTGCTGCACAACGGCGGCGTCGTGCAGCTGCCGTTCGCGGATCGGGTCGACGCCGTGCTGGAGTGCTGGCTCGGTGGGCAGGCCGGCGGATCCGGCACCGTCGACGTGCTCTTCGGTGACGCCGAGCCGGGTGGCCGCCTCGCCGAGAGCATCCCCGAGCACGTCGCTCAGCTGCCTGCGGATCGGAACTTCCCGGGCCAGCCGCGACGCGTCGAGTACCGCGAGGGGCTCTACGTCGGGTACCGGTTCCACGACAGCGCGGGTGTGCCGGCACGGTTCCCGTTCGGCTTCGGCCTGTCCTACACCGACTTCGAGTGGTCCGACCCGGAGCTCGTCGTCGGCGACGACGCGGAGGGCACCGATGTCGAGGTGCGGCTCCGCGTCACCAACGTCGGCGACCGGGCGGGCTCGGACGTCGTGCAGGTCTACGTGCGCGACGTCGAGTCGACGATGTACCGGCCCGTCAAGGAGCTCAAGGGCTTCGCGAAGGTCCACCTGGCACCGGGCGAGTCCTCCGAGGTGACGATCGCGCTGGATCGTCGCTCGTTCGCCGTCTGGGACGTCGCCGCACACGACTGGCTCGTCGAGGAAGGTGACTTCGAGATCGTCGTCGCCCGTTCCTCGGTCGACGTCGCGGCGACCCTCGCACACCACGTGGGCTCCGACGACGTGCTCGCCCCGGCAGCAGGTCCGCGGGACCTGGTCTCGACCGACGAGGAGTTCGCGAACATGCTCGGTCGCGGGCTGCCGGCGGTCATGCCGTCACGACCGTTCCACCGGAACTCCACCCTGGCGGACCTCGAGACCACTCGTGCCGGACGGATCATCGCCACGCAGGTCGTGCGCGAAGGGCTCAAGCGTTCGGCCCAGGAGTTCCCCGACCCCGACGAGGCCACCCTGAAGATGGTCGAGACGGCGCTCAAGGAGGGCCCGGTGCGAGCACTGGTGCTGCTGAGCGGAGGGATGGTGACCTTCCCGATGGTGGACGCCGCGCTGGACGCGCTCAACGGCGACTGGGGCGACGCGACGCGTCGACTGCGCCAGCTCCGCTCAGGAACTGCACCATGATCTGCCCGACGGCCTCGTCGGCACCCATCTGACCGCGCACGACCGCCGTCCGACCGGCCGAGAGCATGTGGTAGAGCAGCTGCGCGGTGAAGTCCGCGTCGACGTCGCCGCGCAGGCTCCCGGCGCGTTGCGCATCGACGACGAGCTGGGTGAGTAGTCCGTGCATCTCGGCGAACGCGGCCTGGACCTCTCGGCCGACCTCGGGTGAGAACTGATCCGGGTTGACCCGGGCCGAGTCGCTGCGATGGGTCGCCGAGGCGAAGTAGTCGAGCAGGATCTGCAACGAGGCCCGGATCGCGTCGACCGGATCGTCCTGCGCGTCGATCGCCGCCTCGAGGCTGGCATGGTGGGTCCTCACCGTGTCGAGCACCCGCTCGGCGACGATCTCCTCGACCCCGGGGAAGTAGCGGTAGAGCGTCGCACGCCCGATGCCCGCACCCTTCGCGACCTCGGCCATCGACACGTCCGAGAGCCCCCGCTCGGCGACGAGCGCCATCGTCGCGTCCATGATCGACTGCCGTTGGCGGTCGCGGTGCTGCGTCACCGTGTCGTCCCAGCTGGAGGTCACGTCCTCCATTGTGCCGCAGGCCGGGCCGTTCGCGCCCGACTTGTGAGACAGAGTGTCTCGGAGTAGACAGTATGTCCGTGCAGCTGTTCCCTTCCTCGCTCCTGGCACTTCGAGAGATCCGACGGGCCCTGGTGAGGTTCTTGCTGCTCTCCGGTGCGATCGGGCTGCTGGTGTTCCTGATCCTCTTCCAGCAGACCCTGCAGGTCGGCTTGTTGACGTCGTTCGTCGGTGCGATCGAGCACCAGTCGGCGCCGGTGCTCGTCTACCCCATCGACGG
>JAFAFN010000052.1 GCA_023423475.1 Actinomycetes bacterium
CGATGAGGGCGCCGCGCAGGGCGCCGAGCTTCGTCCAGCCCATCGGCCCGACGACGAGGGAGAGCTCCTCTGCCGCCGACCGTCCCGCGGTCATGGTGTACCTCGGACGAAGTCGGCGAGGGCGGACAGGTACCTGCGCACCGCGATGCGCTGGAACACGACGACCCCGGGCGCGGCGAGTCGGGCGGCGACGGTCACCGCCGTGGCGTCGACCGCGACGGTGGCGACCACCCGGTCATCGGCGAGGTGCTCTACCACGAAGCTCTCCTCGCCACGCTCCTGGTGACCGTCCAGGGTGCCGTACGCGAACCCGAACCGCCGCGGCTCGTCGACGACGGCGACCACCCGGTCCGGCACGACGATCGAGACGGGCCCGACGGGCAGGACCACCAGCAGCGTCGAACCGACCCGGAGCGGCGCGTCCGGCGGATGCACCGCTGCACCGATGCCCGAGTGGCACGCCCAGGACCGCAGGCCGGCGACCGCCGCAGCGAACGCGTCAGCACCCGCCCCGAGATCGAGCTGCTCGGCGTGCGCACCGCGCCGGGGTGGCAGCGTCGATCCGACGTGGTCGTAGGAGAGCGACGCCTGCTCCGCCGCGTGCAGCAGCTCGTCGAGCGCGACGGGTCCCGGGCGACCGAGGCCGATGTGTCGGGGACTCACGACGTCACCTCCATCGCCGGGCCGGCGGTGACCGGCACGTGCCGCTCGGCCGGGGACTGCCGAGCCCACAGTCCGGCGACGACGAACACCACGTTCATCACCCCATGGGTCCTGGCCATGTCGGGAATCGACAGCGCCGGCACCGCCCAGTGGTTCGACGCCGCCCACGACACCGCGAGCACCATGGGCACCCACGGGGCGAGACCGGACACGAGCAGCCATCGTCGTCGGGGCGTGTCGGCCGAGGTCGCGTCACCCAACTGCAGCGTCGCGGTGAGCAGCACGCCGACGGTCATCATCACCGCGCCCCCGACCTGCGGGAGCGGGTGGGCGAGCACGAAGCCGAGTGCGACCACCGGTGGGGCGAGCGCGGTCAGGATCAGTGCCGCCGCGCCCGAGCGATGACCGAGCACCGCAGCGGCCAGGGTGACCGCGCCGACCCCGGCGTAGCTGAAGTGCACCGCGGTCAGCTCGACGATCGGTTCGCCGATGCCGAAGAGCTCGAGCCCCGCTCTCGAGACGACGAACGCGCCGGCGGCGACCACGGCGTACGAGCGAGCCACGAGATCCGGCAGGGAGTCGGCCCAGACGAGCGACCCGATGGCCATTGCCAGCCAGAGCGACGCGACGAGTGCCGACCAGGGGCCGACCGTCACGGCGAACGAGACAGCCACGGCCACTCCCGCACACCACCACCGCATCGGCGAGCCCAGGGCCAGCGGCAGCACGACCACGACACCCACCAGCACGACTGCGTGGACCAACATCGAGCTCACCTCACTTCTCCTTGCATTTGATCTTCTACCATTTACTCATACATTGTCCGGTGTGACATCAGTTGTACGCTGGTGGCGTGCCCGAGACGACCAGGCCCGAGACGACCAGCACCGAGCAGCCAGCCGCCGACCAGCCGGCAGAGCTGCGGGTCGACGACCTCGCCCGAGCCGCGGGCGTGGCGACGACGACCATCCGCCTGTACCAGTCCAAGGGACTGCTGCCCCCTCCCCGACTGGTCGGTCGCACCGGCTGGTACGGCCCTGCGCATCTCGAGCGGCTCGAGGCGATCGCCCGGCTCCAGGACGAGGGCTTCTCGCTCGCGGGCATCGGCGCGCTGATCGAGCGCTGGGAGCACGGCGGCGACCTCGGCGATCTGCTCGGCGCCGGCGGCCCCCTCGACCGGGTGCTGGGCACCCGCGACCCCGTCGAGCTCACGATCGACGAGCTGGTCGCACGATTCCCCGCGGACTCGCTCGACCCGGCCGCCATCCAACGATCGGCGGCGATGGGCCTGATCGACGCCGGCGACGACGGGCGGGTCGTCGTCGCCGACCTCCGCTCGCTCGACACCGGCGCGTCGCTCGCCCATCTCGGGGTGCCGCTCGACGTGGTGCTCGACGAGTGGGAGGCGCTCCAGCAGATGACCGACCTCGTCGCCGCACGCTTCGCCGACGTCTTCGCGAACCACCTGCTGCCCGCCGGGGACCTCGACGAGCTCGACCCGGCCACCACCCGGGAGCTGGCGGAGACACTCGCCGAACTGCGCACCAGCGGCACGCAGATCCTCGTCGCCGCGTTCGAGACCTCTCTCAGGAAGGTTGCCGCGGAACGGTTCACAGAGCTCTCCGACGGGTAGCGAAGGGGTATGCCCCAACAGCTCCCGAGCCCTCGTGGACCATTGACCGAGTCGCTGATCGCCCGCCTTCGCTCCGGTGTCGGCGCGCTCGCACCGCTCGCCGCCGACGGCGACGTGCTCGTCGACGACGACGCACAGCTGGCCATGCACGTGCTCTACGAGATGTCGTACCGCGGCTATGAGCGGGTCGACGACGCGCTCGAGGGCGACCTGTCGCTCATCGCCGCCCGCCAGCAGCTCGAGGCCGCGATGGAGTCGCAGCTGCGCGACCTGGTCGGCCCGCTGCCCACCGACGCCCCTGCGCTGCTCGCCGAGCTGGCATCCAGCGACGACGGCCCGTCGCTGTCGGGAGCCCTGCTGCAGCGTCCCGACATCGACCGCGTGCGCGAGTTCGCCGTGCACCGCTCCGCCTACCAGCTCAAGGAGGCCGACCCCCACAGCTGGGCCATCCCCCGGCTCTCGGGCCGGGCCAAGTCGGCGATCGTCGAGATCCAGTCCGACGAGTACGGCCGCGGTGTCCCGGGCGCATCGCATGCCGAGCTGTTCGCCGACACGATGCGCGCACTCGACCTCGACCCCACCTACGGGCACTACATCGACCTGCTGCCCGCCACGACACTGGCCACCGGCAACCTGATCTCGATGCTCGGGCTGCAACGACGGCTGCTGCCCGCGCTGATCGGACACCTGGCGTTGTTCGAGATGACCTCGACCGGACCGATGGCGCGCTACTCCGAGCTGCTCGGGCGACTGGGCGTCGACGCGACCGGGCGGGCGTTCTTCGACGTGCACGTCGTGGCCGACGCCTTCCACGAGGTCCTGGCCCTCACCGAGCTCGTCGACGGCCATCTCGAGGTCCACCCCGACAGCGGCACCGAGATCTGCTTCGGCGCCCTGGCGCTCCAGCACGTCGAGGGTGCGTTCTCGGCCCACCTGCTTCGCTGCATGGCGACCGGCAGGACCTCGATGCGCGGTCCTAGGGTGTCGGGTGTGTCCCTCAACTGACGACCCGATGGACGACGGCCCTGACGGTGCGGGCGAGGCCGACGAGACCGGTGACGCCACCGCCAGGAGGGCTCGCCACGGCGTGGTCACGACCCGCCTGGGCGAGCTGACGATCGTCTCCGACGGGACGGCGGTCACCGGCATCTACTTCGATCCGCACGTGCACCGCCCGGACCCCTCCACCTTCGGCCCCGAGGTCGATCCTGAGCAGGATCCGGTCATCGGCCTCACCGCTCGCCAGCTCGACGAGTACCTCGCCGGCGACCGCCACGAGTTCGAGCTGCCGCTCGCGACCGACGGCAACGAGTTCCAGGAGCGGGTCTGGGCCCGCCTCCGGACGATCCCCCACGGCGCCACCGTCACCTATGGCGACATCGCGGCGGAGTTGGGGGATGCGGGGATGGCCCAGGCCGTCGGCGGAGCGGTCGGACGGAACCCCATCAGCATCGTGGTCCCGTGTCACCGCGTCGTGGGCAGCACCGGCAAGCTGACCGGCTACGCCGGCGGCACGGACCGAAAGGCCGCGCTGCTCGAGCTCGAGGAGCCCCCGGAGTCGAAGGCGCAACGCCTGTTCTGACACTCCGACGCGGCCGTCGCTGAGGACACTCGCAGCGGCCCCGGCGCTCACGGCGAGTTCCCAGGTTCCTCCCGGCTGACGTGGAGTCACCGCCAGCAGGCTGACCCACATGTCAGCCGAAGCACCCGACCCGACCCCTCCGCGACGAGCGGCGCGCCTGCGCGCCGCGTTCCGGCGCCGACCCGTGATCTGGGTCCCGACGCTGCTGGTCGTCGCACTGCTCGCCGGGGCGGCGTGGTGGGGCACCACCCGCTCCGGCACCACCGACGCAGCCGGCGCGGAGCCCACGACGACCGCACAGGTCGTCGAGGTGACCTCCGGCTCCGTCGCGGTGACCGTCGCGGCCGAGGGGACGGTGACCGCGGCAGACACCGCGGACCTCTCGTTCACCTCGGCCGGCACGGTCACCGCGGTGAACGTCGCCGCCGGCGACACCGTCACGGCGGGTCAGGTGCTGGCGACGATCGACTCCGCCGAGCTCGAGGCCGACGTGGCCGCGGCCGAGGCCGACGTGGCCGAGGCCGAATCCCGCCTGGCGGACGACATCGATGCCGATGCATCCGACGAGCAGATTGCCGCGGACGAGTCGTCCCTCGCATCCCTCGAGGACGCGTTGACCAACGCCACCGAGGCGCTCACCGGCGCGTCGCTCGTGGCCGAGTTCGACGGAACCGTCTCGACGGTCGACCTCACCGTGGGCGAGCAGCTCTCCTCCGGCGGCACCGGCGGCACCAGCTCCACCGGCAGCGCCTCGGGTTCCGGCCAGTCGTCGTCGACCACGACCTCGACTGCACAGATCCAAATCGTCAGCTCCGGCCGCTACGAGGTCGAGCTCGCCGTCGACGCCGCCGACATCGACGCCCTCGCGGTCGACCAGACGGCCACCATCACGGTCAGCACCTCGTCGTCGAGCAGCGGGTTCCCGGGCGGCGGCTTCCCGGGTGGCGGTGGCGGTGGCTTCCCCGGCGGCCAGGCCAGCGGTGGACAGACGGGCGGGGGCCAGTCGAGCGGTGGACAGGTGAGCGGCCCGCCCGACATGAGCGGCGGCGGTGCGAGCGGCGGTCCGCCGGGCATGGGCGAGATGGACGCCATGCCCGGCGGCGCCGGCACCGTCGGTGCCAG
>JAFAFN010000351.1 GCA_023423475.1 Actinomycetes bacterium
ATCGACACGCCGACCCGGCGCACGGCGGTCAGGCCCGGCCGGGTGATGATCGTGGCCACGATCGCGATCGAGCCACCGATCAACCCGGATCGGCTGCCGGCGCCCGCGGCGCCGGCGAGCACGAAGAGCAGTGCGAACGTGTAGGCCCACTTCGTGCGGACGTCCGGTGCGTTGCGCCGGAAGTACACCGTCAGGGGGATCATGGCCGCCTGCAGCAGACCGAAGAAGTTCGGGTCGCCACCGAAGCCCACCGAGCGGGTCCCGAGGAACAACGCGAGGATGCCCGCAGCGGAGCCGAAGAGCCCGCCGACCCAGAAGGCGCGCAGGAACCGCTGGACCAACTCTGGGCTGTCGAGGAAGAGCCCGCCGATGCAGAAGTAGGCCAGGCCCAGGAAGTACATGCCGAGTGCGACGAACCAGCCCGACGACGACGGCGACCAGATGCCCGTGGCCACCGCCCACACGGTCATCGCCCAGATCGGGACCCAGTGCTTCAGCGGGATCGCGGGTGGCCGCCACCCCGACATCAGCTTGTAGATCAGCACCACCGCTGCGAAGCCCGCCACGATGCGCCCCATGCGGACCGGACCGGAACCGACGCCGTCGAAGTGGATCAGGAACGCGGCGATCTCGGCGAAGACGAACGCCCTGCTGCGCACCCAGTAGGCCAGGCCGCCCAGCACCACCAGCAGGACGACGATGAGCGCGCCCCAGCGGGTCATCACCGACAGCGCGAGGATCGGCAGCAGCGCCAATCCGCAGAGCACCATGAGTGTTGGTCCCGCCCAACCCGGACGGTTCCGTCGCGGAGTGGGTCGGTCGATCGTCTGCAATCGAGTCCCCACGGGTAGATGCGCCGGACGACGCCCGACGGTTCAGGCTACCGGTGAGATGCCCGGAGCAACAGCACGCCGCCCCATTGTCCACGTCGAGCGGCGCTGCGTGACAGGCTGCTGGGCGTGACAGCTGACGGCACGGCGACCAGCGGCGCCCCCGACGAACTCCCCGACGAGCCCTATCTCGATGCCGCGGCGGCCGCATCGGAGCTGCTCGAGCGCCTCGGACCGCACCGGGCGGCGATCGTGCTGGGCAGCGGCTGGGCCGCGGTCGCGGAGCGCCTCGGCACGGTGACCGCCTCGTACCCGTCTGCGGCGTTGCACGGGGTCCCCGCACCGACCGTGCCCGGCCACCGGGGCGAGCTGCACTCGGTCGTGGCCGAGGGGGCGGACGGCCCGATCCCGGTCCTCGTCGTGGCCGGCAGGGCCCACCTGTACGAGGGCCATCCGGTCGCGACCGTCGTGCACCTGGTGCGAGCCGCGGTGCTGAGCGGCGCCACGACGGTGGTGCTCACCAACGCCGCCGGGTCGCTGCGCCCCGAAGTGGGACCGGGCACACCGGTGCTGATCTCGGACCACCTGAACCTCACCGGCGCCGACCCGATGTGCGGCCCGCCGCCGCCCCCTGGCATGCCCGGGCGGTTCGTCGATCTGAGCGACCTCTACGACCGCGGTCGTCGGGCCGCGATCCGGGCGGCGGACCCCGAGCTGGTCGAAGGGGTGTACGCGGGCATGCTCGGTGCCAGCTTCGAGACCCCCGCCGAGATCCGCATGCTCGCCACGATCGGGGCGGACCTCGTGGGCATGTCGACGGTGCTCGAGGCGATCGCCGCCCGGCACCTGGGTGCCGAGGTCGTGGGCATCTCGCTGGTCACCAACCTCGCGGCCGGACTCCAGGCGTCGGTCGACCACGAAGAGGTCCTGAGCGCAGGCGCCGCGTCGGTGGATCGCCTGGCTGGCGTGCTCGGCACGGTGCTCCGGACGTTGTGACCGGTCGGCTCACCTTCGGCACGGCCGGGATCCGCGGGCCCTACGGCCCGGGCGCCGGCCACATGAACACCGAGGTGGTGCACGACACCGTGCGAGGTGTCCTCGACGAGCTCTGGGCCGAGCACCGCGGCCACGGCCGACCGCTCGTCGTCGTCGGACGCGACGCCCGCCACGGCTCCGCGGAGCTCGCCGCCGAGGCCGTCGACACGCTCGTCGACGGCGGTGCGGACGTCGCCGTGTTCAGCGGGGTGGTGCCCACCCCGCTGCTCGCCCGCAGCCTGGTCCACCTCTCGGCCTCCGCCGGCCTGATGGTCACCGCCTCGCACAACCCCGCGACGGACAACGGGATGAAGGTGTACTGGTCCGACGGCGCCCAGATCGTCTCGCCGCGGGATGCCGACATCGAGGCGCGCATCGCGCTGCTCGACGCCGACCGGCCCGCCCACCCACGGGGCCACGGCACGATCCGCGACCTGGGCACCGTCGCGGACGGTTCGCCGATGGTCGAGGCGTACGTCCGCGACACCCTCGATGCCCACCCCGGCGACCTCGCGGCGGCCAGGGTCGCCTACACGCCGCTGCACGGCGTCGGCGGCGAGTTGTTTGAACGCGTCGCCGCCGCGGCGGGCATCGAGGCCCTGCCGGTCCGCTCGCAACGCGAGCCGGACCCCGACTTCCCCGGCCTGCCCTCGCCGAACCCCGAGGAGTCCGGGGTGCTCGACGAGCTGCTCGCGACCGCCTCGGATGGTCGTGTCGACGTCGGCGTCGCGCTCGACCCCGATGCCGACCGACTGGCCCTGGTCGTGCCCAGCCCGGCGGGGTGGCGCCAGCTGGGCGGCGACGAGCTGGGTGCGCTGCTCGCCCACCACCTGCTCGGGACGACCGCGACGCGACCCGACCGGTTCGTCGCATCGACCGTCGTCAGCTCACGACTCGTCCCGCGCATGTGCACGGCTGCGGGTGTCCGCCACGTCGAGACGCTCACCGGCTTCAAGTGGCTGAGCCGACCCGGTCTGGCGCATCCGGAGTGGTCCCAGGTCCTGCTCTACGAAGAGGCGCTCGGCTACGCCGTCGGGCCGCACGATCGTGACAAGGACGGGATCTCTGCGGCGCTGGTCGCCGTCGCCGCCGTGACGGCGCTCGCCCGGAGCGGCCGCAGCGTCGACGACCTGCTCGACGAGCTCGCCGTCGAGCACGGCGCCGTCGTCACCCGCAACGGTTCGATCCCGACCGGCGCGTCGTCGCCCTCGGCCATCGCGGCCCCGACGACGCTCGGCGGCGTCGAGGTCGTCACCGACGATCGACCGGGCCCCGACGTGCAGCGCTGGTTGCTCGCGGACGACACCCGGGTCATCGTCCGCCCGTCGGGGACCGAGCCGAAGCTGAAGTACTACTGCGAAGCGATCGTGCCGGTCGTCGGGGGCGACGTGACCGGCGCTCGGGCCGAGGGTGCACGCCGGACCGACGTCGTGGTCGAGGACCTCAGGGAACGTCTGGGCCGCTGAGCGTTACGGGGCCCGTCAGGTGTCGAAATCGGCGAGCACCGCGGCCGTCGCCGACATGCCGAGCCGGTCCGCGCCGGCCGCCACCATGGCGAGCGCGTCCTCGGTGGTCCGGATCCCGCCGGAGGCCTTGACCCGGGCGCGACGACCCACCGCGGCGCGCATCTCCGCGACCGCCTCCGGGGTCGCACCACCGGCGGGGTGGAAGCCGGTGGACGTCTTCACGAAGTCGGCGCCGGCGTCGACCGCGGCGATGCAGACGTCGCGGAGCACCGCCGGCGTCCACAGCGCGGACTCGACGATCACCTTGAGCACCACACCGGGCACGGCTTCTCGCACGACCGCGACGTCGTGTCGCACGTGGTCGATGTCACCCTCGGCGATCGGGCCGAGCGCCACCACCATGTCGACCTCGGACGCACCGAGGGCCACGACGCTGGCCGCCTCGTCGGCCTTGACCCGTGACAACGTCGCGCCGTGGGGGAAGCCGACCACCGAGCAGACCGGGATCCGGCCGCCCAGCATCGACACCACGTACGCGACCTGGTCGGGGTGCACGCAGACCGAGGCGCAGCCGAGCTCGACCGCTTCGGCTGCGACGCGCTCGACCGCGGCACGTGTGGCGTCGGGGGCGAGGATGGTGTGGTCGACCATCGCCGCCAGGGTGGCGCGGTCCGGGCGGGACACCGGGTCGCCCATCAGCTGTTCAACAGGGGCGCGGCGAGCTCGGCGAGCGAGTGCTCCGGACGGGCACCGATGTGCGAGATCACCTCGGACGCGGCGAGCGAGCCGAGCCGGGCACAGGTCGCGACGTCGAGTCCCCTGCTGTGGCCGTACAGGAACCCTGCGGCGTACAGGTCGCCGGCGCCGGTGGTGTCGAGCACCTCGGCGACCGGATGGGCGGGCACCGCGACGACCTCGTCGGGGGTCACCACGACCGAGCCGGCCTCGCTGCGGGTGAGCGCGGCGAGGGTGCCGCTCGCCCGCACCCGCTCGACGGCGACGTCGAAGTCGTCGACCTCGTACAGCGCGAGGATCTCGTCCTCGTTCGCGAAGAGCAGGTCGACGTGGTGCTCGACGAGCTCGGCGAAGGCCGCCCGGTGCCGGTCCACGCAGAACGAGTCCGAGAGGGTCAGCGCCACCGTGCGTCCGGCGCCGTGGGCGATGCTCGCCGCTGCACGGAAGGCCTCCTGGGCAGCAGGCGGATCGAAGAGGTAGCCCTCGAGGTACAGGACGCCGGCCGACGCGATCGCGTCGGCGTCGAGGTCGGCCGGACCGAAGTTCGCCGAGGCCCCGAGGAAGGTGTTCATGGTGCGCTGCGCATCGGGGGTCACGAGCACGAGGCAGCAGCCGGTCGCCGGTCCGTCCGCTGCGAGGGGGACCTCGTAGCGCACGCCCGTGGCACGGATATCGTGGGCGAACACCCCACCGAGCTGGTCGTCGCGCACCTTGCCCAGGTACTGGGCGCTGCCGCCGAACGAGGCGACGCCGACGACGGTGTTGGCCGCCGAACCGCCCGAGATCTCGATCGTCGCGCCCATCGCGTCGTACAGCTCGAGCGCCCGCGCCTCGTCGATCAGCTGCATCGAGCCCTTGGGCACACCGAGTCCCTCGACGAAGGCGTCGGTCTCCTGGCTGATGACGTCGACGAGCGAGTTGCCGATGGCGATGACGTCGATCGTCGGGTCGGTGGCGCTGGGATCGGTGGTGCTGTTCTGCTGTGTCACGGGGGACAAGCTACGGACCCTCGCGGGGTGACGCACAGCCCGCCCGTGAGCCGCGGTTCTCGTGCGCGGTGCCGTTACCGTGGCGCCGTGGCTCCCGACCCCGACGCAGCTCCACCCGACCCCGACGCCGCCCCACGCGGCGAAGGTGAGTCGTCGCGGCGGGACGGCGTCGGCCTCCACATCGACCCGCACCACCACTCCGGGTCCTACGCCATGGTCGAGCGCTTCGTCATCCGCCCCTGGCCGGAACGACGCGCCCGGCGGGCGAAATGGCTCGTCGTCGCCCTGCTGATCCTGGCGCCGCTCATCGGCACCGTCGTCAGCTGGCTCGGCGTGGCGTCGGACAGCTCCGAGGACCTCGTCCAACCCGTCGGCGCACAGGCGGACTCGGTGCTGCTGGTCGACGCCTCGGCGCAGTCGATCGACCTGCAGCGCAACGAGATGACGTTCCGCATCGTCTTCCGTCCCAGTGGTGCGATGGTCGACCGGACCGTGCTCACCGAGGACGTGACGGTGGTCGTCAACGACACCTCGGGCGGCGGATGGAAGGACTACGCCGCGGGCTCCGCCATGAACCCGACGAACGTGGTCGTCCCGATCGACGGGTCCCAGATCGTGCGCTACCCGTTCGACACCTACTCGGCGAACCTGGCCGTCGGCGCGCTCACGACCGACGAGGACGGCGAAGTCGTCCCGCTGGCGGTCGACCTCTCCCTCGACGTGTCGCTCGAGGACTTCGCCGCGGATGCGACCACGTCGCGCACCGAGAACTCCGCCGAGGTCCAGCTGGACCTGGGACGGCGCGCGTCGGTGGTCCTCTGGGTGGTGTTCTTCATGGTGCTCGTCTGGGGCATCGCGCTCGGTTGCGGCGCCGTGTCGTGGTTCCTGCTGATCTACGCGAAGGAACCGCCCTACTGGGTGTTCCCGTTCTTCGCCGCGATCCTGTTCGCGCTGACGAACCTGCGCCAGGGCTTGCCCGGTCGACCGCCCTACGGGTCGCTCGTCGACTGGGCGTCGTTCTACTGGTCGATCGCGATCGTCGCGATCGGGCTCGTCGGCCTCCTCGCGCTCTGGAACATCGAGGCGCGCGCCAGGTTGCGCGAGCACGACAAGTTGGACCGCTCCGTCCCGAAGTCCAAGAAGAAGTAGGGCAGGCGAACTCGGTCCCCGTCCGCGACCTCAGTCCTCGGACGGGTGGGGCCGCGATTCGTTCGCCGGAGCTTCGTTCGCCGGAGCTTCGTTCAAGAGCCGCTTGAGACGATTCGGTGCCACGCCGTACCGGGCCGCGACGGTCGCCGCCGCGTCACGACGGGTGGCACCCGCGGCGAGCTCCCGGTCGAGCTCGGCGCGCAGCTCGTCGTCATCGGGCGGACCGGGCGCGGCGGCACCGTCGACGACCACGACGTACTCGCCCCGCGGAGCGACCTGCTCGCAGTGCTCGAGCGCCGAGGTGAGGGTGCCGCGCCAGTACTCCTCGTGCAGCTTGGTGAGCTCGCGGCACAACGCGACGCGTCGATCGGGGCCGAGCACGTCGGCCAGGTCCGACAGCGTGCGGGCGAGTCGGTGCGGCGCCTCGTAGAGCACGATGGTGCGCCGCTCCCCCACCAGCTCACCCAGGCGTTGGGCTCGGCCGGCGCCCTTGCGTGGCAAGAAGCCCTCGAAGCAGAAGCGACCGGACGGATCGAGCAGACCGCTGCCGACCACCCCGACCGCACCGGCGAACGGCCCCGGCACGACCTCGACGGTGACGCCGTCGTCCGCGGCCCTGGCGACGAGACGAGCGCCGGGATCCGACAGTCCGGGCAGTCCCGCATCGCTCACGACCGCGACGACGTCACCGGCACGGAGACGCTCGATGAGCCGGTCGCCGAGCTCGACCTCGGTGTGCTCGTCGAAGCGCAGCAGCTCCGGTGCCCTGATGCCCAGGTGCGCGAGCAACCTGCCGCTCCGACGGGTGTCCTCGCAGCACACGACCGCAGCAGCGGCGAGCGCTTCGGCCGCCCGGGGGGCGATGTCACCGAGGTTGCCGATCGGCGTGCCCACGAGGATCAGACGACCCGCCATCAGCGCACCTCGATCCGATCCCCGGGTCCGAGCCCCCAGGCAGCGAACGACCCGGCGGTCGCCTCGATCACCGTCGTGGCACCACGGACGGGCAGCGTCACCCGGTTCGGCGCCAGCGTCGCCGTGCGACGAACGGTGCCGGCCGCGTCGCAGAACGCGACGTCGATCGCGAAGCGCATGCCGAAGGTGTGAACCGAGCGGGCACGGAGGACCAGCACGCCGTCGATGCCGTCGCGACCGAGCAGTCCGCGTCGCCGCTCCGCACGGGTGGTCGCGAGCTCGGCGCTCGCCAGCACCCGGCCGTCGTGCACGAGCCAACCCTGGGT
>JAFAFN010000230.1 GCA_023423475.1 Actinomycetes bacterium
ACCCTGCTCTCACTGGTCTGCACCGTGGCCTTCGGCGGCCCGTTCCTGCTGCTGCTCCTGATCAGCGGTGGTCTGTTCGTGACCTACCTGGTGCTGCTGGCACAGGTGTCGCAGGTCGCCCCGGCCCGCGGTCGGACCGCCCCGTCGCTGGCCCCGCCGTCGCCGCTGCACGACGGGCTGCGCACCGCGACGGTCGGACGGGCCACCCCGTCGGCCCCTCGCCGCATCGCCAACTGATCGCCGCCGCTCCGATTCGGGCACGACGATCACACCCGCTAGAGTGCGGGGCTGTTCCGGGGGTGTAGCTCAGTTGGCTAGAGCGCTTCGGTCGCATCGAAGAGGTCGTGAGTTCGATTCTCATCACCTCCACCAGGAACTCGGGCCCCGACCTCACGGTCGGGGCCTCGTCGTTGGTGGCTCGACGTCGGGTCTCCGCCAGCGGCCCGTCCGGCCGATGCAGGACCCGCGGCGCCGGACCGGGTCGCAGAGGGCCTAGCGTGAAGGAACACGTCCGCCGTCGGAAGGAGTCGCGATGTCCTCGGAACAGCTGCATGAATCACCTGACGTCCTCCCGCTCGACGTGGTCGACCGTCACCGGGCGATCGTGTCGATCATGGAGGAGCTCGAAGCGGTCGACTGGTATGACCAGCGGGTCGCTGCCGCCACCGACGCCGAGCTCGCCGACGTGCTCGCGCACAACCGCGACGAGGAGAAGGAGCACGCGGCGATGACCCTCGAGTGGCTCCGCCGCGCGGATCCCGTGCTCGATCGTCATCTCCGCACCTACCTGTTCACCCAGGGTTCGATCCGTGACATCGAAGCGGCCGCCGAGCACGGCGCCGACGTCGAGGACGAACCCACCACGCCGGCCACCGACGGGAGCCTCGGCATCGGCTCCCTTCGTGGCAGCGTGAACACCTGAGACATCTCGCCACCAGTTCCCATCGAGTCCGTCCCCGACGGCGCAGTTCACAGCGAAAGAGCACAGCATGAACCACCTGTTCCGCTCCAAGGCCCCCATCTCCGAAGAGGCGTGGGCCGAGATCAACGACGAGGCGACCACCACGCTCAAGGAGCTACTCGCCGGCCGTCGCATCGTCGACGTGACCGGTCCTCTGGGGTGGGAGCACTCGGCGGAGCCGACCGGTCGCGTCGAGCGTCTCGAGTCACCCGCCGAGCTCGAGGTCGAGGCACGTCAGCGCAAGGTCCTGCCGCTGGTCGAGTTCCGCACGCCGTTCACGCTCCAGCGCTCCGAGCTCGAGGCCATCGACCGAGGTGCGTGCGACGCGGACCTCGACCCCGTGCGCTTCGCCGCCCGCCGCGCCGCGATCGCCGAGGACCGGGCGATCTTCCACGGCTTCGCTGCCGGTGGCATCTCGGGCATCGTCGAGGAGTCGCCCCACGAGCCCGTCACCATCGGTGAGGACTACGACGCCTATCCCTCGTTCGTCGCGACCGCGGTCGCCCGCCTGAAGCTCGCCGGTGTCACCGGCCCGTACGCGCTCGCGATGGGGCCGCGCTGCTACGAGGGCGTCGTCGAGCAGTCCGAGATGGGCGGGTACCCCGTCATCAAGCACCTCGGCTTGATCCTCGACGGCCCCGTGATCTTCGCCCCCGGTGTCGATGGTGCCGTCGTGGTCAGCCTGCGCGGCGGCGACTTCCAGCTGGTCCTCGGTGAGGACCTCTCGATCGGCTACCTCGATCACGACCGCGAGTCCGTCGAGCTCTACCTCGAAGAGAGCTTCACGCTGAAGGTCTGCTCGCCAGAGGCGGCGGTCTACCTGTCCTACGCCGACTGAGGCAGGACCGGCCGACACTCGGCCCGCCCGTCGTCGATCGGCCCGTCGCCGGTCAGATGAGGCCCAGCGCACGTCCGGCTGTGACGCGACGGCAGGGGCCGAACAGCTCGCCGTCACCGACGTGCGCGGTCAGCCACGACCCGAGCGCCGCCCCGTAGGTCGCCGGTGGTGGGGGCGCGCTCGCGGCGGCGAGCGATCCGAGCGCGACCTGCACCGGTGCGGGCACGTCGAGGTCGCAGACGCCGTCGGGACGCGACGTGAACGGGATGCTCCACAGGTCGGGGCACTGCAGCGACGGGTTGCCGCCGGGGATCGTGCCCGGACCCGCAGGCTGGCGGATCGACGCGCGCCAGTCGCCGGGTGCCCTGGCGTTGAGCAGCGTGATCGTGAGCGACGCCTGGCGTCGGGACAGCTCGGTGCCCAGGTCGCCGAGCGCCGGGTCGCCTGCCAACAGGTCCGCGTGCACCGCGGCGAGCAGGCCGTGCAGCGTCGCCTCCTCGGCGTTGCTCGCACGGTCGGGGTGGTGGCAGATCGCGTGGGCGAGCGACGGTGCGATCACCGCGGGGTGTTCGACCGCGTAGCGCTCGTTGACCACCTGGTGGCCCCGAGCACCGTCGGCGAGCGGGCCCACGACACGACCGGGTGACGCCGGTTCCCCGACGGCGAGCGTGGACAGCGCAGCCGTGCCGTCGACGAAGGCCGCCAGCACCGATGCGGCGGGTCCGCGTTCGAGCAGGGCGAGCGCGGCGCGCACCGTCGGATCGTCGGCCCGCTCGCCGAGAGCGGGGTCGTCGAAGCGGCGCGCACATCGACCGTCGTCGAGGTCGAGCTCGACGACGAGTCGACGGGCCTGCTCGGTCGTCCGGACGGGGCCGGCCGCAGGACTCATCGCCGTGCCGTCCGGATAGATGCCGGGCTGCCCGAAGAGCGTGTTCGATGAGAACCGGTCCGGGTCGGTCGGAACACCCGGTGGCTCGGTGAGCAGGCGGCGGCAGTCGTCGTGCATCCGTCGAGTGTGCCAGCGGCCGGACCGATCGCGCCGCGGGCACCCGTAGGCTCGACGTCGTGCGCGACCGTCCCCGATCGATACAGGTGCTGATCGCGGTCGCCCTGCCGCTGGTCGTGCTCAGCATCGACTTCAGCGGCGTCGCGGTGGCGCTGCCCGAGATCGGCGACGAGCTCCATGCATCGTCGGCGTCGGTCGGTTGGGTGCTGAACGCGTTCGCGCTCGGCGCAGCCGGACCGCTGCTGGTCTCGGGGCGCATCGCCGATCGCTACGGTCGTCGATTGCTGCTCCTCGTCGGCGTCGGACTCTTCGCGGTCGGCACGTTGATCGCTTCCATCGCTCCGACGTTCGTGGTGCTCGTGGCGGCCCGGGTGGTGCAGGGCGTGGCGACGTCGTTGTTCATGCCGGCCTCGCTGTCGGTCGTGTCGACGACCTTCAGCGGTGATCGTCGGGCGTGGGGCATCGGGATGTGGAGCGCCATCGGGAGCACCGCGGCCGCGGCAGCTCCCGTGGTCGGTGGGCTGGTGGTCGACGCGCTCGGCTGGCGGTGGTTCTTCGCGTTGAACGTTCCGCTGCTGGTCATCGCAGGGGCGCTCATCGCCGCCGTGGTGCCGGAGTCGACCGGCGACCGCAGCCGCATCGACGTGCGCGGCGCGGTGCTCGCCACAGCATCGGTGACCGCGGTCGTCTACGGCCTCCAGGAGGCCGGACAGCTCGGATGGACCGACCCGCTCGTGCTCGGCTCGCTCGTGCTCGGCGTGGTGCTGTTCGGCCTGTTCATGCTCGAGCAACGCAGGGGTGTGGCCTTGATCGACCGTGCGATCGCGGTGTCGCGCGACTACCGCCCACCCGTCGCCGTCGCGTTCCTGGCCAACTGGGGCTTCGGCGCGATGAACATCCTCATGACCTTCTGGCTGCAGGACGTGCGCGGCCTGTCGGCAGCCACGACCGGGGTCGTCTTCCTGGCCTACTCCGTCCCGTTCGCGGTGCTCGGCGCGAAGACTGGCGCCATCTCGGACCGGTTCGGGACGCGGCTGCCGATGGCGCTCGGCATGGTGCTCGTCGCCGGATCGTTCGGGATGCTCGCGACGGTCGGGCGCACGTCGTCGCTGGCGCTCGTCGTGGTGGGGATGCTGCTGTCGGGGATCGGTCAGGGGCTGGCCTACAACATGGCGACCGCTGCCGCGATGGCGGCGGTGCCGGACGAGACCGCCGGTGTCGCGTCCGGTCTGCTGACCGCGCTGCGCAACGTCGGCGTCGCCGCGGGCGTGGCGATCGCGACCATCGCCACGGCGACGAGCTCGGCCGACGTGCCGGGCAGCGGATTCACCGCGGGCCTCCGCCAGGCGTCGCTCATCGTGGTCGTCGTGTCGCTGCTCGGCGGCGTGATCGCGCTGCGCGCGGCGACCGGACGCCCCGTGTCCGCGACCGTTTCCGACGCTGCCTGAGCGCCGCGCGCTCGACCGAGCCGACATCGGTCGTTGCACACCCCTTGGGGCGGGTGCGATGCCCGTTTCCACTAGGGTCGAAGGTCCCGAACGGCCGTTTCGGGACGTGACATGAGGGACCGTCCGGCAGGTGGAATCGACCGTCGCGCTCGGGCACAGTGAATCCCGAGCAACCTCTCAGGTTGCCGCACCGCAGCGGTGGTTCCGCCGGTGGAAGGGCCCCACGCAACGCCGTGCGGGACCCATCAGGAAGGAGAGTCGAAGTGCCAGACGACGTGCAACAGGAAGTGGGTGCGACGTCCGACCGGAAGTCCGGCGGGACGTACCGAGAGGTGTTGATCGTGCTCGCCGGCGGCTTCGCGATGGCGCTCGTGATCATCGCGATCGGGTTCGTCGCCAAGGGCGACGGTGGTTCCGGTGGCGACGCCACCGGCACGACGCCGATCCCCGTGTCGCTGTCGGAGTTCAAGATCGAGGGGTCGCTGCAGGTGGCGCCCGGCGGTCAGCTCGCGGTCAGCAACAAGGGCTCCCAGGTGCACAACCTGGTGATCGACGGCGGTGGTCAGACGGCGGACCTCGCCGCGGGTGAGTCCGAGACCATCCCTGTCGACCTCGGCGAGGGCGACTACGAGATCTACTGCTCGATCGCCGGTCACCGCGAGTCCGGCATGGAGGCCACGATCCAGGTCGCCGAGGGCGCCCAGGCGCCGGCCGAGGCCGAGTCGGCCCACGCAGGACACGGCGACGACATGACCGCCGAGGAGTACGCCGAGATGGACACCCTCATGGAGGAGTCCTTCACCCCGTTCGTCGAGATGGTCAAGAGCGGCGAGCCCAACACGGAGGGACTCGGCGGCCAGACGCTCGAGCCGACCATCGCTGCGGACGGTGCCAAGGAGTGGACCCTCACCGCCGAGATCGTCGACTGGGAGGTCTCACCCGGCACGACGGTCAAGGCGTGGACCTACAACGGCACCGTGCCCGGCCCGACGCTGCGGGGCGAGGTCGGCGACCACATCCGGGTGAAGGTCATCAACAAGCTGCCGATGGCGACCGACGTGCACATGCACGGCATGATCCTCCCGAACGACCAGGACGGTGTCGCACCGCTGACCCAGGACCTGATCCAGCCGGGTGAGGAGTACACCTACGAGTACACGGTGACCGACCCGGCCATCGCGATGTACCACCCGCACCACCACGGGCAGATGACCGTGCCGAACGGCATGTGGGGCTCGATGATCTTCTCGCCGAAGGGCGGTGGCGGCACGAGCGACTACACGGTGCCCCGTGGCAGGACGGTGTCGGGTGTGCAGATCCCGGCGGACCTGACCGTCGCCCAGGAGCACAACATGGTGCTCAACGACGCCGGCGTGATCGGCCTGTCGCTCAACGGCAAGTCGTTCCCGGCGACCCAGCCCTATGCCATGGACGAGGGCGACTGGATGCTCGTGAACTACTACAACGAGGGCCTCCAGTACCACCCGATGCACCTGCACCAGTTCCCGCAGCTGGTGGTCGCCAGGGACGGCATCCCGCTGGACCAGCCGTACTACGCCGACACGATCTCGGTCGGACCCGGTGAGCGCTACACGGTGCTCTTCCAGGCCGACAAGCCAGGTGTCTGGGTGTGGCACTGCCACATCCTCAACCACGCCGAGTCCGAGACCGGCATGTTCGGAATGGTCACGGCGATCGCCGTGAGCTGAGGGAGCGCTCTCGGCGAGCGGATCGCACCGTAGGACGGGCCCGGGGACACCCCGGGCCCGTCCCGCGTCCGGGTCCTCGCACCGCGACGTGCACCGCGAGAACACGTTCCAGTTCGCGACTAGACTGGTGTCCAGTTTTCGCCAAGGGGGCTTCGACGTGACGATCACCGACCAACCGGTGGGCAACGCCGCCGACATCGACCTGCTGTCCGGAGCGTTCTGGGGTGGCGACTTCCACGCCGGTCTCACCTGGATGCGCGAGCACGACCCGCTGCACTGGGACGGTCGTGTGTGGGGGGTGTCGACCTATGAGCTCCTGCGCGACATCTCGCGTCGCCCCGACACGTTCTCGAACGCAGCTGGGTGCCGGCCGCAGCCGTACCTCCAGCTGCCGATGATGATCGACATGGACGACCCGGAGCACACCCGCCGTCGCCGACTGGTCAACAAGGGCTTCACGCCCCGTCAGGTGCGCGGCAGCGAGGGCGCGGTCCGTGCCGCAGCGGACGAGATCATCGACTCGGTCATCGAGCGGGGTGAATGCGACTTCGTCGCCGACATCGCAGCGCTGTTGCCGATGATCATGATCGGGGACCAGCTCGGTGTCGCGCCGGAGGATCGCAGCGACCTGTTGAAGTGGTCCGACGACATGGTCAAGAGCCAGTCGAGCACCTCGGACGCGCTGATCGAGAACGCCACGCTCGCGTACATGGGCTACCGGGAGTTCGCCGAGCGGGCCATCGCCGAACGGCGCGAGTCGCCGAAGGACGACTTGATGAGCGTGCTCGTGCACGCCGAGATCGACGGCGATCGCCTCGACGACGAGTCGATCATCCACGAGTCGCTGCTGATCCTGATCGGCGGCGACGAGACCACCCGCCACGTCATCACCGGCGGCATGTACCAGCTGCTGGTCAACCCGGACCAGCGTCAGCTCCTGATGGAAGATCGGTCCCTCATCCCCACCGCGGTCGAGGAGATGCTGCGGTGGGTGTCGCCCATCCGCAACATGGCCAGGACAGTCCTGGTCGACACCGAGCTGGCCGGCAAGCAGCTGTCAGAGGGTGAGCAGATGGTGCTGCTGTACCCGTCGGCCAATCGAGATGCGTCGGTCTTCGAGGACCCCTTCACCTTCGACGTGACCCGCGACCCGAACGAGCACGTCGCCTTCGGCTTCGGTACGCACTTCTGCCTGGGCAACAGCCTTGCCCGCCTCGAGCTGGTCTGCATGTTCGAGCACCTGCTCGACCGACTCCCGGACCTCGAGCTCGTCGAGGCCGTCGAGCCCGCCAACCGCCCGGCGAACTTCGTGTCCGGGTACGAGACGATGCCCGTGAGGTTCACCCCCGGCCGACGCAGGTGAGTGCCGGCCGACGCAGGTGACCAGCACGGCCGACGCAGCTGAGTGGCGGCCGACGCAGCCGAAGCTGCCCACATCCTCCTCGTTCTCGAGGTGGCCACCCCGAGAATGAGGCGGATGTCGGGAGAGCGGGTCAGATCTCG
>JAFAFN010000266.1 GCA_023423475.1 Actinomycetes bacterium
TAAGGTGTCATCGCCGGTGTCGTGGGGTGGCGTTCGCGCCCCCCCCCCCCGCCGGACGGGACCGACCCCCCGACGTGGCGACGGGACCGACCGGTCCGCGGCTCAGAGCCCGGTGGGAGGTGGCGGCGGGGCGACCGATCCGGGTGGGGGCGGTGGCGCGACCGTGCCCGGCGCCGGCGGGGCCGGCACCTCTGGGGCGGGAGCCGGTGGAGGTGGCGTCGCTGCAGGAGGAGGCGGTGTCGCACCACCGGGTGGGGGCGGCGGCGCGGCGGCGGCCGCAGCCGCGGCTCCCGGGGGTGGCGGGGGTCCGCCTGCGCCGGGCGGCGGTGGGGCCACCGAGGTCATCGCGAAGTTGATCGGCCCCTGGGACTCGAGCTGACCGAGCGCGGTCGTGCAACGCTCGCGCTGCGCGGCCAGGTCCGCCGGCGCGCGTCCGGTCGACTCCAGGTAGGCGAGCGCCCCGAGGTCACGCAGGTAGGCGTCGGCCTGCTTGGGCGAGCCACCGGAACCGGTGCTGCCCGTCGCACTGTTCATCGCTTCGTCGGCCTTCGCCATCGCCTGATCGGCGAGGCCCTTGGCCTTGTCCAGGAACCCCATGTCCCCACCTTCCGTGTGCACCGCCGACCCCCGGCGGGCAGGCGTGCTCGGCGCCCACGCTATCGCCGGGTCGGTGGTGATCCGTGCCGACCCGAGGGACCCGGGTGGTGGGTGTGGACGGGCGTCCTCAGTCCGAGACCTGGAAGCCGGCGAGGTCCGCCTCGAGTGCGTCGCGCAGCTTCGCCGCGAGCTCACCCCGGACCGTCCGACGTGTCAGCCGGAACGGCACGTCGTGGATGGCCTCTGCCAGCTCGGCGGCCACCTCGGCGACCCGGCCCGCGACCTGGTCGGCTGCGACGACCTCGTCGAGGAACCCGGCCGCTGCTGCCTGGTCGGGGTCGAAGGACTCGGCGAGCTGGACCGCCCGCGTGAACGCCTGCGGGCTGAGCCGATCGCGGCAGAGCTCGACGGCGAACGCCGGGACGGGCATGCCGATCCGGACCTCGGGCAGGCCGATCTTGAAGTTCCCGGCCGCACCGACGCGCACATCCGCGCACGACAGCAGGATGCCGCCCATCGCCAGCGCGTGGCCGGTCACACCGAAGACCACGGGGATCGGGAACTCGTACAGGCGCAGGCCCAGCTCGGCGCCGCGACCGAGGAGGTCGCGTGCCTGCTGCGCGCCGGCGGTCATGACCTTGAGGTCGAAGCCCGCCGAGAACTTGCCCTCTCGACCGATCACGACGAGCACCTTCGCGTCGCTGGCCTCGACCTGCTCGAGCGCGGACTCGATGCCCTGGAGCATCTCGTGGCTCAGCGCGTTGGCCTTGCCGTCGTCGAGCTGGAGGGTGGCGACACCCTCGACGATCGAGAGGGTCGCAGGTCCCGCGGTGTCCGTGGTGTCGGTCATGTGGGCCTCAGTAGTCGAAGTCGTCGCGGGGCTTGGCCACGCACGGCTCGTCGTGGCAGACGTTCGTGATCATGCCGTCGGCCTGGAAGAAGGCCTTCTTCTGGGCGATCACTTGCGGCTGACGACGCGGGTCCTCGTGCGGGTCGGCGCACTGGGCGTCCTCGGCGTTGCCGGCGTTGGCACCGCTGCAGTCGGCGATCCACTGCTCGCCCATGATCGGCGTGATGTTGCCGAGCGGCGGAGGCAGCGTGCCGGCGTCCCAGAAGTAGAGCGCAGAGCCGTCGAGCGGGAACTTGGCGATGCTGCCGAGGTTCCAGAACGGCTCGGGCACGAAGTCGGCGTCCTGTGCGAGCTCCGGCTTGTAGACCGGGATCTTCAGGGTGCGAGCGATGTTCTGCGCCGTGATCGGGGCCACCTGGTGGTCGCCGAACGCCACGGTCATGAGCACGTGCTTGGGCGGGGTCAGCTCGTAGACGCGGTCGGTGAGGTGCTGCACGTAGCCGCTGGTCTCGCCTCGGTCCCAGAGCATCTGCAGCAGACCGAACACCAGCTGCTGGTCGAGGGCGTTCGGGTACGCGTCGCGCAGCACGACGGCGTACTCGTCGAAGTCGACCGAGCGGTTCAGCAGCGTCGAGTAGTTCATGCCGCCGACGCCGAGCACCGCCTTGGTCCAGTCCTGGGCGATCGCCGTGACGGCGCCGCCCATGATGGCGCCCTGGCTGTTGCCGTCGAAGTAGGCCGACTCGGTGTCGATCATGTTGGCGCCGGAGGTCGTCTGGAACTCCGCTGCGTTGCCGAGGCCGTCGAGGTGGATCATGAGGCGACCGAGGTAGAGCGTGTTGATCATGCTCTGCTGCAGACGGTCGGGCACCTGCGGGAACTTGTTGATGTCGCCGAGCGCCTGCACGGCGTAGGCGACGTCCTCCTCGGACATACCGATCCAGTTGGTCGCGCAGTACAGCGCGTTGTTCTTGGCAGCGGTCTCCTGCACCTGGGACGAGGCTGCCTCGTCCGACGAACCGAGCAGTCCGTGGCCGTAGACGACGGGGGTCGACTCGCCGTTCTCGATGCCCGCGGTCGGGACCGAGCACGTGAACGAGGCGGTGTAGTTGCCCGTCGAGGTCGGGCGACCGGAGGCCGAGCTGTAGACCATGCTCGAGCCGGGGGCACCGCCGTTGTCGAGGTACAGCGGGACCTCGAAGGTGCCCTTGACGATCTTGTCGATGCCCGGACGCAGGTCCTCTTCGATGGTCTCGGTGACCTCGAACTTCGGCGCGCCGCCGTTCAGCTGACCGAAGGCGTCGTCGCGCATGGCGAGCACACGACCGGCGAGGGACTGCGGCGAGGCGACGGTGAAGTGCCACGAGAGGTACAGGTCGGAGCGGTTGACGCCGGCGGTGGCGAGCTCCTGGAAGATGGGCTCGATGACGGCACGGCGGTCGAGCAGCCGGGGCTCGGTCGTCGTGTTGTTGTCACGCAGCACCTTGAAGGTGATGGGGGCCTCGAGGACCTGACCGGCCGAACCGCGGAGATCGCGCAGGGCGATGGCGAAGCGGTGGGTCTCGATCAGCGAGATCGCCGGGCGCAGGATGAGCGTGCGGTCCGCGTCGCTCGTGGCGCGGGCGTCCATCTCTGCCCAGTGGGGGACGAGCTGGCCGGTGTCGAGGTCGACGATGACGCTGGCGGACTCGGCGGTGATGGACTTCCCGATGTCGCCCTCGTTCGGGAAGGCGGTCTGGTCGAAGCTCAGCCCGGGGACGTGCA
>JAFAFN010000322.1 GCA_023423475.1 Actinomycetes bacterium
CACTTCAACTCCATCTCCATCTGTCCGGCCAGTGTACGGCCACACAGTCCCCATCACCAACGGGGGTGGAATCGACCTCCACCTCGGACAGTGTCGCCCAAGGTATAGAACGCTCGTTCGAAAGGCAGATCTCGTCGGCGCCCATGCGACAGCCGGTCGACTCCCGTGAGTCGCTGCGGCAAACCATCGAGGTCCTCAAGTTCGACGTCCGCCGCGGCTCTACCTCCCCAGCGGACACAGAACACCTCGTCGGGCTTTCTGGGCAGACACCACGCGACACGATTTCGCCGATCTGGCAGACAATCTGGCAGACGACGGCGTTCCGAGGCCGCCGAAAACCTCAACAGCAGGCCCGGAGGCCTACTGTTGACAGGGTTCTCGATGGTGGTGGGGGCAGGATTTGAACCTGCGACCTTCGGGTTATGAGCGTTCAGATCAGGATCTCAACCCGTACCAATGCGTACCAGAGAGTGCCCTTGAGCTGGCGTTTCGCGGATCACGATACACCGGCTGTGCCAATGCGGATACCCCTCTACCACGCCGCACAGTAGAAGAAGCAGTAGAAGCGGTGACCCGCTCGCTGAGCTCTCGGCATCAGGCGAGCGCTGAGTTCAGTGGGCCAGATTCGAAACCAGATGGTCAACGCCGCGAAGAATAACCGGGCATCACATCACGGATATTCGGGTTGCGAGGTGGTCGGCGAGCAGTACCTACGTGTGGAATCAGGCGCTGGCATCGCTGTCCACCTCATCGCCGATCTCGGCCTCGACGATGCGTGCTGCGGCGGCGGCGCCGTCCTCGGCGGCGAAGGCCTGCCGGACGCGCTGCGCCGCTGCGCCGAACGCGGGCTCGGCGAGAACACGACGCAGTGCGTCGACGAGCGCGGGCGTCGTGGCGTGCCTCGGCGAGAGGGCCATGGCATTGCCTCGGGCGACGCAGACGTCGACGTTCCACACCTGTTCGGGTTGCAGTCCGATGCCGACGAACGGGATGCCGGTGGCACACGCTGTCTGGACGGTGCCCTGCCCGCCATGGAGCACGGCGGCATCGACAACACCGCCGAGCAGGTGGGCGGGGAGCAGGTCGGTGACGTGCACATTTGCAGGGAGGGTGTCGTCGGGCTGTAGGTAGTGGCGCACAGGAGCGATGACGTTGACGGGAAGGGTCCCCAGTTGCGCGGCGACGCCGAGCACGAGCTCGCGGCTCGCCGACGAACCGAGTCCGAGATAGACAAGCGGCTCCTCGCGCGCAGCGAGCTCGGCGACAATCGGGGGAAGCTCCCCGCCGAGGTGCGCAAAGATCGGGCCGACCCGCTCGTAGCCGGCGGGCAGCCGGTACCCTTCGAGCTCCCACGCCATCACCGTGAGCAGGTTGCGGTCGGCTTCGAGGAGCGAGACGACTGTCTTCAGCGGCGCGACACCGTTGGCGCGGGCGACCCGAGCAAACGCGCGCGGCGCGAGAGGTGCATGGCTGTAGGCCCAACGCATCAGTCGGGTGGCGACTCTGTCGAGACCGTGCGCGAGAGGTCCGGACCCACGAACCAGGCCGAGCCGTGACGTTTGTTCCACCTGGGGTCGGGTGAGCGCGAACGGAACCGGGTAGATCAGCGGCACGCGTTCGGCACGGGCCGAGATCATCGACGTCGGGTTCGTGCCGATCACGACCGCAGCGGCTCCCGTTGTGCGGATCAGCGCGCGCTCGGCGGCCACGCGTGCCGCGACGAGGTCGTCGGTGAAGGGGCTCCTGAGCGTCTTGCCTTGGTCGAAGCGCAGGGCTTGGGCACGCTCGGCTGGTGACATCGCCGGGGCAGACGGTCGGTACTCGAAACCGGCGTCGTGGATAAGGGCGACGAAGTCGTCCTCGTAGCCCATGAAGATCGCCCGGTGCCGCTGGTCGAGTGCACGGGCGACCTCGATCATGCGGGTCACCTCGGCAAGGTTGAAGGTGATCGGGCAGAACAGCACGGTGGCCATGTCAGCGCTCCTCGAGCAATCGGCGCAGGGTCGGTACGAGTGCTTCGATGATCGTTGGCGGCACCGGGTCGTGCGTGAGCGCCCAGGCGTCGAAGGACGTGAGCACGGAGGTGGCGACCTCCGCCAGCAAGCCCGCGGGCAAATCCGCGCGGACGACGCCGAGCTCTTGGCCTCGTGCCAGGTAGACGCCCACCGCGTCGACGAGCGCGATGCGCACCCGCTGCAGCGCACCGGCGCCGTTGGGCGTGTAGACGAGCGCAGCCAGGTCACGCAGCTCCGGATGCGCTGACTCGACCTGCTCGAACGACTTCAGTGCGTCGAGTGCCGCGTCCCAAAAGTTCGCCGCCGTCAGGCTTGCGGGGTCCGGCCGCGAGATCTGCCCAGCGAGTTCCGCAAGGAAGACCAGGAGATCGTCGAACAGGGCCTGCTTACTGCCCACGTGGTGGTAGAAGGAGCTCTTGGCGATGCCGGAGGCCTCGACGATCCGGTTCAAGGAGGCGCGCTCGAAGCCGAGTGTGGCGAACTCATCCACCGCAGCGAGGTACAGCCGTCGACGGTGCTCGGAGCCAAGGGGTGCCGAAGGACGGGCCACCGGGTAAGCCTACGACATTCTTGGACCACTTCAGTCCAGATACGAACGGCGTCGACGAACTCAGCACGATGCAGGGCGGAACCGGCTGCGCCGGTGGCGGCTGGACCTGGCGAGAAGTCGGCGACCCTAGGGTTCGAGCTAGCGCCGGCGCCGCAACGCGGCAGACCCTGTAGGCCCGAGTACAACCCGTACAGCGGGTTCACCCCTGCCAGTTGGGCGTAGGCCATCGGGTCTGTCAGGTTCTCTGTGTAACCGGGCGTGATGGTGTTCATCGGACGTGGTCAGCGATCCGGTCGCCGTAGTGCACGGTAAGGGCGTTGAGGATGGTCTTCCAGCCGTTGATCCGCCCGGTGAGGTCCTGGCGGTTCGGCCGGCGCTGCGTCGCGACCAGGTAGAGGACCTTGAGGGCGGCTTGTTCGTTTGGGAAGTGGCCTCGGTGACGCACCGCTCGACGGAACTTGGCGTTGAGGCTCTCGATGGCGTTGGTGGTGTAGACGACCATGCGGAGCTCGGGTGGGAACTCGAGGAACGCCCACGTTCTCGGCCCAGGAGTTCTCCCACGAGCAGATCATCGCCGGGTAGGTCTCGGCCCGGTGCCCGGAGAACTCGGCGAACGCCGTCTCGGCTGCTTCGACCGTCGGCGCTCCGCGTTTGGATCGCCTACCAACTTCCGTCTGACAGCGTCGGCTCCGGTCGACCTCTGTCCGAGCGCTCACCACGATGGATGTCGTTGGCGTCCCGTGACGTGGTGTAGGTAGGGCGGGTGCTCCTCAACCTGTCCCGCACCGCATATGCGTCGTTCGGGTTACCGAAGCGACCGACCTGGTGCATCGGCTGGTGCTCCGCACTGGACTGTCCGCCGGCTACGCCATCCGGCGGCAGATCCCCTCTGCATGCCTCCGCTGTCGGCAAGGCCCTCCTCGCCTTTGGTGAACGCCCACCCGAGGAGTTGGTCGCCGAGCTCGGAGAGCCGCCGATCCGTTGGTACGACTGGCATCTGAGCGCCGTCAGCCGTCGAAAGAGACCCGCTCACGCCACGAGCTCCCGCGTTCCCAGCGCTTCATAAGCCCCTGTCTCCCACCCCTGAACTCGATCCTGATTATGACCGGCGGCGTTTGATCGAACCTTGCTGTCGAGGTCCGTTGAGCGCCGACCGCTTGGACATCGCAAGTCCGAGTGGTTGCCATGGATCCCGGCGGCTACGGACGCTGCGGCGAGCTGTGTCTCAGCC
>JAFAFN010000357.1 GCA_023423475.1 Actinomycetes bacterium
GGTAGCGCGCCAGCAACCCGTGCACGAGCGTCGACTCCCGATGACCCGCGCCGGGGTGCACGACCAGACCGGCCTGCTTGTCGATCACGATGATGTCGTCGTCCTCGTGCACGACGTGGATCTCGACCTGGTCGTCGGGTTCGACCACCTCGGCCGCGGCGACCGGGTCCGACGCGATGGTGACCTCGACTCCTGGACGCAGACGAACCGACGCCTTCGTCGCCACCATGCCGTCGACCGTGACGCCGCCCGACCGGATCGCGTCCACGGCCTCGGCACGCGAGCACCCGGTGATCAACGCCACCAGCCGGTCGAGTCGTTCGTCGGCGAGCTCGTCGGGAACGATCTCGACGGCGAATCCACCGGCGCTCGCGTCGCCCGCTGCGTCACTGCCTCCGGGGACGGTCACGAGCGGTGTGGCGCATCGACGGCGTCGTCATCGTCGGCGGTGTCGCCGGGATCCACGTCATCGGGGTCCGCTCGCAGTCCGAACAGCGCGAGCGCGATCGCGCCGCACACCACCGCCATGTCGGCGACGTTCCAGATCGGCCACCACTGGACGTCGATGAAGTCGACCACGGCGCCGCGCATGAAGCCCGACGGCTCACCGGCGAGCGGTGCCCGGAAGAGGCGGTCGAGCACGTTGCCGATCGCTCCACCGATGATCAGTCCGACCAGGACCAGCTGCACCCGCGAGCGCATGGACCTGGCGACGTAGAGCAGCACGCCGACGATGACCAGGACGACCAGCCCGATGATGGCACCGGAGCCGGAGCCCTTCGAGAACGCCATGCCGGTGTTGAACGCGAGGTTGAACCGGAGCGTCCAGATGACGTCGATGATCTCGCCGTCGCTGAGACGCTCGAGCGCCCACGACTTCGAGAGCTGGTCGATCGCCAGGACCGACAGGGCGACTCCCGCGACGATGGCCCACCGCCACCAGCTCGACGATGCGCGCGCGTCGTCCTCGAGCGCGGCCTCGACGGCCGCCGGCGCCGGCCCGTCGGCCCCGTCGTCGGTCGGCTCCGTGTCCGGTTCGTCCGAGCGATCGGGATCGGGCATCGGGTCGCCTTTCGGTGGAGGCGTCAGCGGAAGCTGCGCGTCTTGAACTCGACGCGCTCCCGAGCATACGGAATGGCCTTCAGGCGTTCCTTCGGGATCGGCTGACCGGAGTACTCGCACACCCCGTAGGTGCGCTTGTCGATCCGATCCAGTGCGGCGTCGATCTCGTCGATGGTGGCGAGGGCGGCAGCGGCACGTGCCAGGTCGAAGTCACGCTCGACGGCGAGGGTGTCGCCCTCGCCGGACTCGTCGTCGAACTGCACGTCGCCGGGCTCGCGGTCCCGGGCCAGGGCATCCGCCTCTTCCTTGAGCGCGGCCGCCTGGGTCGCCAGCGTCGCACGCTCCTCCTGGAGGGCGGCGCGCTGGGCCTCGAGGAACTTGTCGTCGTAGGGCGTGGTCGCCGGCTTGGACGACCCTGCACTGCTGGGCTGCTTCACTGATGCCTTCTTCGCGGAGGGGGTGCTGGCGGATGTCGAGGGGGCCTTCTTGGCCGGTGCGGGCTTCGACGCGGGCGCCTTCTTGGCTGGCGCGGCCTTCTTCGCAGCCGGCGCCTTCGCAGGTGCCTTCGTCGCAGCGGCCTTGGCCGGAGCCTTCTTGGCGGCAGGAGCCTTGGTCGCTGCTGCCTTCTTGGCGGGCGACACCTTCTTCGCCGGGGCCTTGGCGGCCGGCGCCTTCTTGGCCGACGGCGCCTTCGCAGCAGGTGCCTTCTTGGCAGGCGCTGCCTTCTTCGCTGTCGCTGCAACACGCTTGGTCGCCACTAGGGCCTCCTCTGCCATTCGTCGGGCAAGGTCCCGATGGCCGAATGGTTGGAGCACCCTAGTCGGGCCCCGCAGCGACGTCTGCGATCCGGGGGCGCGCAGGACCCGTCGGCTACTCGGAGCGACTGACGACGGGGTGGTGGATGGTGCAGCCCGGAACGGGCGCGGCGCTCAGCGACGCCAGCCGAAGCGGCGGGACTTCGCGTCGGTCGACCCCTCGAAGAAGGCCTTCATCGCGTCGTCGTCGAGCTCGACCGCCTCGTTGACGGCGCTGTCGAGCTCTTCCATGTAGCGATCGCGAGGTGCGTCGGCGCGGGGCACCGCTTCGGTCGGACGGTCGTCGACGGTGGGCCGCGACGCCGAGGGTGTCCCACCCGACTCGTGGGCACCGGCGCGGGCGTAGGTGTTGGCGGCCTGTGCCTCGTCGTCGAGCTCTGCTGCGACCTCGGACCAGCTGCCGGGACCCCAGCGGTCCTCGGCGCCGACCTGGTCGGCCTGCTCCGACGGCGTCGTCAGGTCGAGGTACGCCGCTCGCGCCTCGGGTTCGACCGCCGCGTCCTCGGCGATGACGACTTCTTCGACGACGACCTCGACGCCGCCGTCGCCACCGTCATCGTCCTGCACGTCCTCGACGACGACCTGCTCGACCGGCGACTCGACGATCGGGTCGGCAGCACCGCCGACGTAGCCCTCGTCGGGCCCCTCATCCACCGGGGACGAGGCAAGAACCTCGTCCGGCAGGATCGACAGCGTCGGCCGGGCGCCGAGACGGGAAGGGTCCTCGGCCAGCGCAGAGAGCTCCTCGGCGGCACGGGTCAGCTCGGAGCGGTAGCCCGTGAGCCGTCCCTCGAGCTGCGAGATGACGTCGGTCAGCTGCGAGCGGCGGGCGTCGAGCGCCCTGACCTCTTCGATGGCCGCTGCCTTCCGGTCGGCGTACTCGGCCTCGGCCTGCTCGCCGCCCCGACGGACGAGCTCCTCGGCCTCGGCGTTGGCCTCGGCGATCTGGCGATCGGTGCGAGCCTGCACCTCTTCGGTGAGCGCCTGTGCGTGCCCGCGTGCCTCGTTGACGGTCGCCTCGGCGGTCCGACGGGCCATCAGCAGCGTCTTGGCGGCCTGCTCGACCTCTGCCTCTTCGCTGAGCCGGGTCGACGTGGCGGCCGAGGCCGCGGCGTGCTGCACGGCCTCTCGGGCCTCTCGGGCCACGCGCTCGGCCTGCTGCGCACGCTGGTCCGCCTGCTGGACACGCTGGTCCGCCTCACGTGCCCGCTGGTCGGCCTCGGCGAGGACCGCGTCGGCCTGGGCGAGGCGCCCCTCGGCCTGGGCCGACCGCTCCTCGATGTGGCGGACCTTCGCCAGCAGCTGTGCCAGCGCGGTGCCCGCCTGCTCGAGGAAGGTCTCGACCTGCTCGGTGTCGTAGCCCTTGCGGCGCTCGGCGAATTCGATCTTCTCGAACAGTTCCGGAGTCAGCTCCATGACGCGCATGGTAGCCCGCTGTCACCCACCGGTCGGGTATCCGTCACCTGTTCGCCACGAACGGGCGAGCCACCCCGGAGGGCGTCGATCAGAGCGAGCAGATGATGGGCTGCAGCACGCTGATGACCAACAGGACGATGAGCGGCGACAGATCGAGGGCCGCAGCACCCAGGCGGACCGGCGGGATGAGACGCCGCAGCGGGCCCATCAACCACTCGGTCGCGACATAGGTGAGGCGTTGCGCGGTCGCGAGCAGCCCTTCGCCCGAGGCGGGGAACCAGCTCAGGATGATGCGCAGGAAGATGACGACGATGAACGCCTGGAGCAGCCAGCAGATCAGCTCCATGCGTCACCACGTCCGGGTCCACCGGCATCGCTCAGGGCGTCGACACGGCTGAGTTGTCGGTGCACGGTCCGGCTCAACGGTCCTCGTTCACGAGGCCGCCCTCGCGCAGGCGCCGACGGTCGTCGTCGGAGACCTCGGCGCCGTGGGGCGTGAGCAGGAAGACCTGGTCGGCCACACGCTCCATGTCGCCCTCGAGGCCGTAGCAGAGGCCGCTGGCGAAGTCGATCAACCGACGCGAGAGGTCACGGTCGACGTTCTGCAGGTTGATGATGACCGGCTGGTCCCGCTTGAAGCGGTCGGCGACCTGCTGCACGTCGTTGAAGCCCGACGGCGTGACCACGTGCGGCTTGGCGGTGGACGGCAGGGGCCGGACCACACCGCGCGACTCCGGCTCGGGTGCCGGTGCGGGAGCGCTGATGACCCGTACGCCACCGTCGCCCTCGTCCCAGTCGTCGGACTGACGGCTCGGCATCGACCGGACCGAGGACCGGGCGGAGGACCGGGGCGGCTCGGCGGCCACCGCGGCCCGAGGGCCCACGCGCTGCGGGGCGGCATGCTCGATCGGCTCGTCGATCTCGTCGACGTACTCGTCGTCGTAGCTGCCCGGGTCGCCGTACTCGTCGTCGTAGTACGGCTCGTTGCCCAGCCCGAGCCACGTGCGCGTGTTCTTCATCCAGTTCGACATCGTCACATCTCCTCCGCGCGAGTGTAGTTGCAGCCCGCTGTCGGCGTGGGTGCAGCGATCGATCAGGGCTCGGCGAACCAGATCACCGCAGACTGTCGACCGGTGTCGCGACCGGCGCGCCACGAGTAGCGGGAGGGCTCCGACGCAGTGCACGGGACCGCGGGATCCGCCGGTCCGATCGCCCCGACCGACCCGAGCGCGCTCGCCACGCCGGCCCGCAGGTCCAGGGCCGGGCGACCGTCGGACGTGGTCGAGCGCACCACGTCACCGAGGCGCTCGGCCACCGCGTCCAGGTCGTCGCCGCCGAACTCGTAGCGAGCCGGCGAGATGCACGGACCGAGCACCCAGAACACGTCATCGGCGCCCAGGTCGCGCATCGCAGCGACCGTCGACTCGAGCACGCCGTCGACGAGGCCGCGCCACCCCGCATGCGCCGCGCCGACGACCGTCGACGAGGGCCCCCGACCGGCGAGCAGGACGCCCGCGCAGTCCGCGGTGTTCACCGCGAGCACCGCCCCGGGCACGACGGTGACCGAGGCGTCCGCGGCAGCTCCTGCGTGCTCTCCCGGTTGGGTGACGACGACCACGTCGGCGCCGTGCACCTGACGCAACCACGTCCAGGGACCCGGCGCGACGCGGGCGCGACGTCGGGCCAGCTGCTCGGGCTCGCCATCGACCGCGAGGTCGCCGTCGGCTCGATCCGTGAACCGGCACTCGATGCGGACGCCGTCCGCGGCGACGGCGGCGTGGAGCCGGCCGTCGGGATCAGCGACGGTGCTCCGATGCAGGGGCTCCACCGACTCCTGCAGGGTGGCCTGCAGGCACGGTCACTTCAGGAACGACGGGACGTCGAAGTCGTCGTCGGGCTCGAAGAGCGACTCGTCCTCTTCCTCGGCGAACACCTCTCGGATGATCCCGCCGGTGCGCTCCGAGGCTCGGGGAGCCGGCTCGCTCACCACCGGCTCTGCACGACGCGGGGCGGACTTGGAGTCGTCCCAGCGCTCGAAGCCGGCCGCGACGACCGTGATGCGCACCTCGTCGCCCATCTCGTCGTCGATGACCGCTCCGAAGATGATGTTCGCCTCGGGGTGGGCGACCTCGTGGATGACGGATGCGGCCTCGTTGACCTCGAAGAGGGTCAGGTCCGAGCCGCCGGAGATGTTCAACAGGATGCCGCGGGCACCGTCGATCGCCGCCTCGAGCAGCGGGGACGAGATGGCGTGGCGGGCGGCCTGGAGTGCTCGTCCCTCGCCGGTGGCGTAGCCGACGCCCATCAGGGCGCTGCCGGCATCGCTCATGATCATCCGGACGTCCGCGAAGTCGGTGTTGATCAGGCCCGGCGTCGTGATCAGGTCGGTGATGCCCTGCACACCCTGCAGCAGGACCTCGTCGGCCATCTTGAAGGCGTTGAGCACCGAGGTCTTCTCGTTGGCGACCGTCAGCAGGCGGTCGTTCGGGATGACGATCTGGGTGTCGACCTTCTCCTTCAGGGTGCCGATGCCCTGGTCGGCCTGGACCGAGCGACGACGACCCTCGAAGAGGAACGGTCGGGTGACCACCGCGATGGTCAGAGCACCCTGGCTCTTCGCGATCTCGGCCACGACCGGTGCCGCACCGGTGCCGGTGCCGCCACCCTCGCCGGCGGTGACGAAGACCATGTCGGCGCCGCGCAGCACCTCTTCGATCTCGGAGCGATGGTCCTCGGCGGCCTGCCGACCGACCTCGGGGTCGGACCCTGCGCCGAGGCCACGGGTGAGCTCACGACCGATGTCGAGCTTGATGTCCGCGTCGCTCATCAGCAATGCCTGCGCATCGGTGTTGATGGCGATGAACTCGACGCCCTTCAGGCCCGCGTCGATCATGCGGTTGACGGCGTTGCAGCCGCCTCCACCGATCCCGACCACCTTGATGACGGCCAGATAGTTCTGCGGGTTGTGAGCCATGGGACTAGCCACCTCCAGGAACCGGGGCGGCGATGCTCCCGGGTGTTCGGTTGCGCCGAAGATCCACCGCCGACCGCGCAGGACTGAACCTGTGGTCGAGGTGGAGTCGGCGTGAACCTCGTGTGGACCGTGAGACTACGGCCATTTCTGCACCTGCTTCAACGATCACGCGCCGCCACCCCCCTGGCCGGTCGGCCCGGTGGCGGTCGTGTCGGTCGTGTCGGTGCCCTCGTCACCGTCGTCGCCGGACACCCCGGCGTCGACCGGTGCGGGCAGGTTGCAGCCGTCGCTGCGCGAGACCGTCGGTCGACCGGGCTCACGCACGTCGACACCGGCCATGCAGTCACGGACCACCTGGGCGAGCACGCTGTCGATCGACGCGAGCTTCTCCGGCACGTCCTCGACGGGTCCGAAGACGACCGTGCCGTCCTCGATGTCGAAGCTCAGCGCTCCCCCGGCGTCCAGACGGGCGACGCGGAGCTCGGCCCGCACCGCGTCGGACATCCGGGCGAACACGGCGGCCGCCGAGCGGATCTCGTCGGGCAGGTCGTCACCGGGCTCCAGACGGACCCGCCCCTGGTCCTCGACCTCGAGTCGCGGCAGCTGCGCGACGTCGACCGATGCCATCGGTCCACCCTCGTCACCTTCGAACCCGAGGACCCGACCGGTTCCCGAGACCACCGCAGCGGTCGGGCCCGCGACCACGATCGCCGCCGGCTGCTCCTCGAGCACCTCGATGACGATGGCGTCGGGCCAGCGACGCGACACCGTCGCGGAGGACAACCACGGGTCCTCGCGGAGCCGATCACGCACTCCGGCCAGGTCGACCGAGACCAGCTGGTCCCCGATCGCCACCCCGGATCGCTCGACCAGCACCTCGGCGGCGAGCCGGTCGGAGCCCGTCACCTCGATCCGGTCGACGTCGGTCAGCGGACTGAGCAGGACGCCCACGGCGGCGGCGAGCAGGGCGACGAGCACGCCGAGGACGATCCCGCGTCGGCGCCGCCGGGTGCGTTCGGCGTCGCGCACCTGACGACGTCGTTCGACGATGCGCGGTTCGACCTGGCTGCGGATCACGCGGTCCGACGGTGGCGAGATCTGCTCCGAGGAGCCGCGCCGGCGATCCTCGACGCGTCGGGGTCGCTCAGGGGTGACCGTGCGCCCGGGGCCGCCGCTCATCGGTCCGACCCGGTGTCGCCGCCACGCACGCCGCTGCTGGCCGGCGCGTCGAACCCGACGAGCACCGTCTCGGGACGCAGCTGGACGCCGCTGTGGTCACGCACCCGCGTCATGACCTCGGTCATCAGCGTGTGGACGTCGTCGGCCGAACCACCGTCGTCGGCCTGGATGAAGTTCGCGTGCTTGGTCGAGACCTCGGCGGTCCCGATGCGCAGCCCCTTGCAGCCCGCGGCGTCGATCAGGCGCCCCGAGGAATCGCCCTCGGGGTTCGCGAAGACCGAGCCAGCGTTGTGCCCTCCTGGCTGGTGTTCCCGTCGCCACCGCACGATCTCGCTCAGCTGCCGCTCACCGTCGGCAGGTTCGCCCGCCGCCAGTCGGAGCTCGGCCGACACCACGACCTGCGACGCGGCGATCGACGAGTGCCGGTAGGCGAGGTCGAGCGCATCGGGGCCCATGAGGACATCTTCACCCGTTGCGAGGTCGATCACGCGGACCCGTCCGAGCACCGACGCCATGTCCGAGCCGTGACCGCCAGCGTTCATGCGGACGGCTCCGCCGATCGAACCGGGCACGCCGACCGCCCACTCGAAGCCGGTGAGCCCCAGCGACACGCTGCGCCGCGCGACGACCGGCAGGCTCGCGGCGCCGCCGACGAGCAGCGTGGTCGGCTCTCCGGGGACCGGCTCGACGGTGGTCATGGCCGGCGACAGCTGCAGGGCCAGGCCGGCGAAGCCCCGGTCCGCCACCAACAGGTTCGAGCCCCGGCCGACGACGAGGACCGGCACCGGCGGCTCGAGGCGGGAGATCGCGGCGGCCACGGCCGCGAGCTCGTCGGCGTCGGCGACCTCGAGGAACCGGGCCGCGTCGCCACCGACGCGATAGGTCGACAGCGGCCCGAGCGGATGGTCGACGCGCAGTCGGTCGCCGACGAAGGCGAGCGCCTCGTCGATCGCGCCGACGTCGACGGGCGGTGCCGTCGCGCTCCGCCGGCGCTCGAGGACCATGTCGGCGAGTCGCGTCACGTCGCCCGCACCGACGCTCATGCACAGGTCACCGGGACGGAGCTCGTCCGACAGCAGGTCGGCGGCGTCGTCCAGGGTCGCCGCCCAGCGGACCTCGGCGTCGGGGTGCGCGGCCGTCACCGCCTCGAGCAGCAGCTCACCGCTCACGCCCGGACGGGGGTCCTCGCCCGCGGCGTAGATGCCCGTCAGCACGAGCACGTCGGCGTCGACGAACGCGTCGGCGAACTCGTTCCACAGCGCCTGGGTGCGCGAATACCGATGGGGCTGGAACGTCGCGACCACACGCGTCCACGACCCGCTGCGACCCGCGGCGAGCGCGGCGCGGACCTCGGTCGGGAGGTGCGCGTAGTCGTCGACGAAGTCGATGCCGTCGAGGTGTCCTCGTCGCTCGAAGCGACGGGCGACGCCCGTGTACCGGGCGAGGGCTTTCGCGGCGGCCGACAGATCGGCGCCGAGCAGCTCGACGAGCGACAGCGCGCCCGCGGCGTTCAGCGCGTTGTGCTCGCCCGGCACCGCGGCGCTCACCTCGACCGGACCGCTCGGGGTGACCAGCGTGAACGTCGAGCCGTCGGATCCGAGCTGCAACTCGGTGATGCGGTGGGTAGCTCCCGCGGAGCGACCGTAGGACGCTGCACCGACGCGCTCCCCCACCTCGGCGGCCACGGGGTCGTCAGCGCACACGAGCGTCGGACCCTCGGTCTCGACGAGGAATCGCTCGAAGCCGGCGACGAGCTGCTCCCATCCTCCCCAGTACTCCAGGTGGTCGGCCTCGATGTTGGTCACCACCGCGGCGGCGCGAGGGCCGGCCAGGAAGCTCCCGTCGCTCTCGTCGGCCTCGAGCACGAACCACGGGCCGCCACCGAAGGCCGCGGCGCCGCCGAGCACCTCGACGGGGGCACCGATGAGGTAGGAGGGATCCTCGCCGGCGCCCACCAGGGCGGCCGCGAGCATCGACGTCGTGGTCGTCTTGCCGTGGGTGCCCGACACCGACACGAAGGGCTGCCGTGCCGCCAACGCCGGCAGCAGGTCGATCCGGCGCAGCACCGGGATGCCACGCCCAAGTGCGGCGACCACCTCTGGGTTGTCGGCCCCGACGGCGGTCGACACGACGACCATCTCGGCGTCACCGACGTGGTCGCCGTGGTGGCCGACCTGCACTGCGACGCCCGCGGCACGCAGACGCTCCGCGGCCGGACCGTCGACCTGGTCGGAGCCGGTGACCTGGTGGCCCTGCTGGGCGAGCACCGTCGCGATGCCCGACATGCCGGCACCGCCCGCGGCCACGACGTGGACCCGACGCGGGACCGAGAGGTCCGGGGTGTCGACGGGGGTGCTCACGACGGTCGGGATGCGTTCGACTCGACCAGGTCGGCGACGTCGCTCGCGGCGTCGGGACGGCCGAGCGTGCGTGCCGCCTCGGACATGACCGTCACGAGCGGACGCCCGGAGCCCTCGGGGCTGGCACCGTCGAGGATGGCGAGGACCTCGGCGAGCAGCCGGGCGGCGTCGAGCTCGTCGTCGGACACCAGCACGGCCGCACCGGCGTCGACGAGGGGTCGGGCGTTCGCCCGCTGGTGGTCCCGGGTCGCGATCGGCAGCGGCACCAGGATCGACGCGACACCGATGACCGCGAGCTCGGCGACGGTGGTGCCACCCGAGCGGCACACCGCCAGGTCCGCGGCGGCGAGCACGGTCGCCATGTCGTGCTCGTAGCGGACCTGGACGTAGTCGAGACCGTCGGTGTCGACCTGGACCCGTGCGTCCCAGTCACGGGCGCCCACGACGTGACGGATCGCCAGGTCGTCCCGGGCGGACAGCTCGGCAGCGAGGGCGTAGGTCGCCTCGTTGATCCGGCGGGACCCGAGCGACCCCGCGAACACCACGATCATCGTGCGGTCCTCGGCGACGCCGAGCGCCGCCCTGGCCGCCGGCACGTCTCGGTCGGCGGCGACGGCGAGCACCTCGTCCCTGACGGGGTTTCCGGTGACCACGGTGCGCGGGAGGTCGGTCTCGGCGAACGGCACGGCGCACGCCGCGGCGAAGCGGGCCACGAGCCGGTTGGACGCACCGGCGCGGGCGTTCTGCTCCATCAGCACCAGCGGCACCCGCCAGATGACCGCCGCGATCGCGCACGCTGCGCTGGCGAAGCCGCCGAGGGCGACCACGACGGCGGGACGCCGACGTCGCACCAGTGCGATCGAGTCGAACAGCGCACGGACCAGGCCGAGCGCCGCCCCGACGTTGTCGAGCGTGAGGCGCCGCTGGATGCCTCGACCCGGCAGCAGCGTCACCTCGAACCCCGCCGCGGGGACCAACTCGGCCTCGATGCCCCGGCTGGCCCCGACGAAGTGGATCGACGACTCGGGCCGTCCCCGGTCGACGAGCTCCCTCGCCACGGCGAGACCCGGCAGCAGGTGCCCTGCGGTCCCGCCACCGGCGATGACCGCCCAGGTCTGCTCGGTGCGGTCGGCGCCGCTCATCGAGCCCGGGCGACGGACATCATCACGCCGACCGCGAGCATGCACATCATGAGGGACGAACCGCCGTAGGACACGAAGGGCAAGGTTATGCCCTTGGTCGGGAGCGTCCCGACGGTGACCCCGATGTTGATGAGCGCCTGCACCCCGATCCAGGTGGTGATGCCGAAGGCGACGAGGCGTCCGAAGCGGTCCTGCGTGCGCAGCGCGATGCGGATCCCGGCCAGCATGAACACCACGAACGCCCCGAGCACCACGAGGCTGCCGATCAACCCGAGCTCCTCACCGATCACCGCGAGGATGAAGTCGGTGTCGGCCTCGGGCAGATAGCCCCACTTCGCTCGGGAGTTGCCCGGCCCGTTGCCCCAGAGCCCCCCGGAGGCGAAGCCGATCTGGGACTGGAGCAGCTGCCAGCCCTCGGTGGCGACGTGGTCGTCGGGGCGGAAGAACGCCGAGATGCGCTGGAGTCGGAAGCCCTCGAACGCGAACAGCGCGATCACCGCCGCGGCGCCGCCTGCGCAGCCGATCGCCGCCACCTGCCGGAACGGCGCGCCGGCGAGGAAGAGCATGGTGAGCATGATCACGCCGATGAGCAGCGTGGTGCCGAGGTCGTCACCGGCCATGATGAAGGCGCCGAAGGTCGCCGTGATCGCCAGCACCGGCTTGAGCAGGTCGGGCGAGCCGATGTCGCGGTGTCGGACGTCGAGCAGCTTCGCCAACCAGAGGATCAGTGCGAGCTTGGCGATGTCCGACGGCTGGCCGCGCATCACGCCTACCCCGAGCCAGCGGGTCGCGCCGTTCACGCTGATCGCGAAGGGCAGGCCGGGTGCGCCGATCGCTCGCAGGAGGACGTCCGATGCGAGCAACGCCTGGAGTCCGAGCGCGACCAGCAGGAGCGGCGCGGCGATCCGGTCACGCCACACGTGCAGCGGGATGCGTGACGCTCCGACCGCGAGCACCAGACCGACGGCCATGAACATGAACTGGCGAATGACGACCTGCCAGCTCGGGCCACCGCCCTGCACCGATGCGACCGACGACGCCGAGAACACCATGACGATGCCGAGCAGGCACAGCACCGCGACGGATCCGAGTAGCATGTTCTCCGCGGTCGGTCCACCGCGGACGACCTCGATCTCCGGGCGACGGCTCGTCGAGGTCGACCGGGTGCTCCGCGTGGTGCTCGTCGACCGGGAGCTGCCGGACCGAGCGCTGCCCGACCTGGACGCGGCGGATCTCGTCGAGCTGGATCTGGTCGAGCTGGACCTGGACGCGGTCGATCGGGTCGTCCCCGACCGGGAGCTCCCGGACCGGGAGTTGCCCGACCGGGAGTTGGTGGGGCGTCGGGTCGAGGTCGCCATCAGTCGGCCCCTTCGACGTCGAGCACCGTGGCGCGGACCAGCCGGGTGAAGTCGTCGCCGCGCTCGGCGTAGGACGAGTACCAGTCGAACGACGCGCAGCCCGGTGACAGCAGCACGACGTCACCCGAGGCGGAGAGCTCGGCGGCAGCAGCGACGGCGTCGGACATCGTGGTCGCGACCACTCCCCTCAGCTCGGGGAAGGCGGCGACCACCTCGTCGCCCGCCTCGCCGATGCCCACCACCGCGACCACGCGGTCGCCGGCCTGCGCCAACGTCGATAGATCGAGGCCCTTGTTGCGACCGCCCGCGACGAGCACCACCGAGTCGAAGCCGGCGATCGCGGACAGCGTCGCATGCGGTGCGGTCGCCTTGGAGTCGTCGTACCACCGCACGCCGTCGCGTTCGCCGACGAGCTGGACCCGATGGGCCAACCCCTCGAAGGTCGAGATCGCCGCTCGGACACCGTCGATCGTCGCTCCCCCGGCCAACGCCGTGGCGGCGGCGGCGAGCACGTTGGAGCGGTCGTGGGGCAACGAGCTCCACATCGATGCGGCCTCGGCCAGGGCGACACCGCCGGGCGCCAGCAGCACGCCGTCGACCTCGTGGTAGTCGTTGGCCACACCCTCGGTCGACGGCGCCAGCCCGAAGCGGATCACGTCCGGCCCGTCGTCGTCCGCGACGACCGACGCAGCGACGACCGGATCCTCGCCGTTCACCACGGCGACGTCGCCGGCGCGCTGATCCGAGAAGATCCTCGCCTTGGACGCCCGGTAGACCTCGAGCGACTCGTGCACGTCGAGGTGGTCCTCGGCGAAGTTCAGCCAGGTGGCGACCGCCGGACGGAAGTGGCGGCTGTGCGCCAGTCGGAACGAGGACGCCTCGACCACGAACCGGTCGACGGCGGGGTCGTCGATCGCGGCGACGAGCGGCGTCTCGAGGTTGCCCACGGCGACCGCCTCGAGCCCTGAGTGCTCGAGCATCGAGCGGACCAGGG
>JAFAFN010000386.1 GCA_023423475.1 Actinomycetes bacterium
CCCCCGACGAGGTGAACATCGACGCCGCCGCCGACGCGGTCGCCGAGCGGTCGACCACGACCGCAGCAGGCGGCGATGACACCACCGCACCTGCATCCGGCGACGTGACCGGCACCTGGACCGTCGACACCGAGACCGGCGAGTTCGACTACGAGCAGGCCACCGGCACCTTCGCCGGCATCCGCATCGAGGAGGAGCTCGCCAGCATCGGGTCCACCACGGCAGTCGGCCGGACCGGCGACGTGACCGGCACCGTCGAGATCGACGGGACCACCGTGACCTCGGCGGAGTTCGAGGTCGACGTGACCACGATCACGACCAACGAGTCGCGTCGTGACGACAAGGTGCAGCAGGCACTTGAGACCGGCCAGTTCCCCACCGCGACGTTCACGCTCACCGAGCCGATCGAGCTCGGCGCCGATGCCACGAACGGCGAGACGGTCAGCGTGACCGGCGTGGGCGAGCTCACCATCCACGGTGTCACCCAGTCGATCGAGATCCCGATCGAGGCCAGGTTGGTGGACGACACGATCGTGATGACCGCCTCGACCGAGATCGCGTTCTCCGACTACGGCGTCAGCGTGCCCGACAGCCCGATCGTGCTGTCGGTGGCCGATGTCGGCACCCTCGAGATGCAGCTCCTGCTCGTGCGGTCCTGACCCCACCGGTCACCCATCAGCACACGAAATGTGCCGTGGGACGGCGGCGCGAGCAGCAGTCTCACGGCACATTTCCGCATTTGGACGGGCCCGTCAGGAGCCGGCGCGGACCTCGTACCAGTCGTAGTGGAGGTCCTGGCCGAGCAGGGTGCCGACGCCGACGGCCTGGACGAGGTTGAGCCAGCGGTAGCGCTCGTCCGAGGTCTCGAAGCGCGGCGCGACGTAGATCGGCCCGTCGGGCAGCCCGGAGCTCATGTCGATGCGACCGCCGTAGCTCACGTGGATGAGGGCGTCGTCGTGGGTCCGGAGGATGCCGCGTACGTCGACGGTGCCGACGCCGCCGTTCGCCACGATCCAGTCGGCCATCGCGTTCCCGGCGATCGTCCCCGAGAGGCGCTCGCCGTGCACCGCGCCGGAGCTGACCTCGGCGACCGCGCGGAATCCCGATGGACCGTCACCGACGAGCAGGGTGTCGCCCATCACGATGTCGATCGAGCACAGCGGGACCAGGTCGAGCGCCATGTGGCGACACTAGGTCGCCGACCCCGTCAGATGATGGTGAGCTCGGGGTTGTAGCGACGGGTCGGTGCCAGCTCGACGTCGACGCGCTCCGCGATCGCACGGAACACGTTGGCGGCCTCGGAGTCGGGCTCGGTCACGAGGATCGGGCGACCGACGTCGCCGCCTTCGCGCAGGGCCGGCACGAGCGGGATCTGGCCGAGCAGCGGAACCTCGATCTTCTCGGCGAGCGCCTGACCGCCACCGGCTCCGAAGATCTCGTAGCGCGTGCCGTCGTCACCGGTGAACCACGACATGTTCTCGATCACGCCCTTGACCGCCAGGTTGACCTTGTGGCCCATGAACGCGGCGCGCTGGGCGACCTTCTGGGCGGCGGGCTGGGGCGTGGTCACCACGTACAGCTCGGCGCGGGGCAGGAACTGCGCGAGCGACAGCGAGATGTCGCCGGTGCCCGGCGGCAGGTCGACCACGAGGTAGTCGGGCTCGTCCCAGTACACGTCGGTGAGGAACTGCTCGAGCGCCTTGTGCAGCATCGGGCCACGCCAGATGACCGGCTGGTCCTCCTCGACGAAGAAGCCCATCGAGATGCAGTTCACGCCGTGCGCCTCGGGCGGCACGATCATCTGGTCGATGAGGACCGGCGGCCGCTCGATGCCGAGCATGCGCGGGATCGAGAAGCCCCACACGTCCGCGTCGACGACCGAGACCCGCTTGCCACGCTCGGCGAGCGCGATGCCCAGGTTGGTCGTGACCGACGACTTGCCGACACCGCCCTTGCCCGAGGCGATCAGCAGCACCCGGGTCTTCGACGCCGGATCGGCGAAGGGGATCTCTCGCCCTTCGGCGTGTCCGTGGGACGGCTGCGAACCGGCGGTCGCTCCGGGGTTGCCGTTCAACTTGATGCGCAGCGCCTCTCGTTCGGCGTCGGTCATCGAGGTGAAGTCGAGGTTGACCTGCTCGACGCCCTCGAGCGCGGCCACGGCGGTGGTCACACGGGACTGGATCTCGGCCTTGAGCGGGCAGCCGGGGATCGTCAGGGCGATCTGGACATCGACGGTCGGCAGTGCCAGCCGCACGGAACGGACCATGTCGAGGTCGACGATGGAACGGTGGAGCTCCGGGTCCTGCACCGGGCGGAGGGCTTCGATGATGTCCTGTTCGGTGAGCGCCATGTGGTCGGAGGTTCCTCGCGGGGTCGGTCGCCGGTGGCCGGCGTGGGTGGAACGGGCGTCGTGCCTCGACGGAGCGAACACCGTCGGACCCCGCGAGCTTCCCAACCGGCGCACCCGAGGGTCAATCCACGGCGGTCGTTGCGCCGGGGGTCACACCGCACCCGTCGGGAGGGATGGAGCTGCTCGGGGCGCCGCAGGGGTCCGGTCGGGGTCCGCCGGTAGACTGGATCCGTGGACCAGCTCAGCCCGACCGAGTTCAACTCGGCGGTCACCGCGATCACCTCGGCCTTCGGTGATCCCACGCGTCGAGAGATCTACCTGTACGCGCACAGCAGCCCCACGGGCGTGACCGCCTCGGCGGTCGCCGAGCACTTCGAGCTGCACGCCAACGTCGCCCGCCACCACCTCGACAAGCTCGCGGCCGGCGGGTACCTCGAGATCACCATGGTCCGTCCCGCCGGCGGCGCCGGGCGTCCCTCGAAGCGGTACCGGGCGCTCGACGAGCAGGTCACCCTGAACGTGCC
>JAFAFN010000411.1 GCA_023423475.1 Actinomycetes bacterium
GATGGAGGGCGCTGCCGTGCGACGCCCTCCATCGTCGCGTCCGGGCCCGGTCCGGTGCCCGGCTCGGATGAGACGTCCCGACGCGGTAAGGTCGGCCCCTGGTGAGCCGGGAAGCCTGGTCGGCGACGTCGTCGACGCGCCCGTCCCGAGGAGCTCCATCTGTTCGCCCTGATCCTGGTGTTCGCCGCCATCGCCGCAGTGCTCCCGTGGCTCGCCCGTCGCGTCGGCACGCGGGTGTTCTACGTGGCAGCACTGCCCCCGGCCGCCGCGCTGGTCTGGGCGTTCGCCGGCACCGGCGCGCTCGAACGGGGCGAGGTGATCACGCAGTCGGCGCAGTGGGTCCCGTCGCTCGGCCTCACGCTCGACCTCCGCTTCGACGCCTTCGCCTTCGTGATGCTCCTGCTCGTGGCCGGCGTCGGCGTGCTCGTGTTCTGGTACTCGAGGTCGTACTTCCACGACGGACCGGTCGTCGGTCGATTCGCCGCCACGCTGCTCGCCTTCTCCGGGTCGATGGTCGGCCTGGTGCTGTCGGACAACCTGCTCGTCCTGTTCATGTTCTGGGAGCTGACGTCGATCACGTCGTTCCTCCTGATCGGCACCGAGGACACGAAGACCGCCGCACGGTCCGGGGCGCTGCAGGCGCTGCTGATCACCGGCGCCGGCGGCTTGGCCATGCTCGGTGGCTTCGTCCTGCTCGGAGAGGCAGCAGGGACCTACTCGCTGTCGCAGCTGCTCGCCGACCCGCCGGGTGGGACGGTCGTCAACTGGGCGCTGGTCCTGGTCCTGATCGGCGCGCTGACGAAGTCGGCCCAGGTCCCGTTCCACTCGTGGTTGCCGCGGGCGATGAACGCCCCGACACCGGTGAGCGCCTACCTGCACTCCGCCACCATGGTGAAGGCAGGTGTGTACCTCGTCGCGAGGTTCTCGCCCGCGTTCGCCGACCACCCGCCGTGGCGTCCGATCGTGGTCACCGTCGGCGTCGCCTCGATGCTCATCGGCGGCTACCGGGCGTTGCGCCAGACCGACATCAAGCTCGTGCTGGCCTACGGCACGATCAGCCAGCTCGGTCTCATGATGGTGCTGTTCGGCGTCGGCACTCCCGAGGCGACGTTCGCCGGGGTGACGCTGCTGCTCGCACACGGCATCTTCAAGGCGGCGCTGTTCATGGTCGTCGGTGTGGTCGACCACCAGACCGGAACGCGTGACCTGCGCCGTCTGGACGGGCTCGGTCGCCGGTGGCCCGTGGTCGCCGCCCTCGCTGCGGTGGTGGGGGCATCGATGGCGGGCCTGCCGCCCCTGCTCGGCTTCCTCGCGAAGGAAGAGGCACTCGCCTCGCTCGGCGAGACCGGCTTCCGGTGGGGGCCATGGGTGCTCGCCGGCGTGGTCGTCGGGTCGGTGCTGACCGTCGCGTACTCCGCCAGGTTCGTCTGGGGGACCTTCGGTCCGAGCGAGGGTCACGACAGCTCCGCAGGTGCGCTGATCGGGGCAGATGCTCCCCATGCCCGCCGGCGGTTCGTCGCTCCGGTGGCGGTGCTCGCGGTGTTGACGGTCCTCTTCGGTCTGGTGCCGGCCCTGATCGACGGGGTGGTCGCCCGAGCGGTGACGGCGCTCGACGGCCACCATCCGGAACACCACCTCGCCCTCTGGCACGGCCTGACCCAGGCACTCCTGCTCTCGGCGGTCGCGATCGCAGGTGGTGCCGCCATGTTCGTCGCACGCGATCGGGTCGCACGGCTCCAGTCCAGGGTCCCGAAGCTGCCGAGCGCACAGGGTGGCTACGAGGGCTCGCTCAAGGGCGCGTTGCACGGCTCGGACGTGCTCACCGGGGTCGTGCAGAACGGCTCCCTGCCGGTCTACCTGGGGATCATCATCACGGCCGTCCTGGCGGTCCCCGTGGTGCCGCTGCTCAGCGGGTTCGAGCTGCCGGCCATCGAGTCGTCGCACGTGGCGGCACAGGTCGCGCTCGGCGTGCTGATCGTGGCCTGCGGGCTCGGTGCCGCACTCGTCCGCCGTCGGTTCGCTGCGGTGATCCTGCTCGGTGTCGTCGGCTACGGCATGGCGGGGATGTTCTTCGTCCAGGGGGCTCCCGACCTGGCGATCACCCAGCTCCTGATCGAGACCCTGAGCGTCGCCATCTTCGTCTTCGTCATCCGTCACCTTCCCGACGAGTTCCCGCGGGTTCGTCTGAGGGGCTCCCAGGCGCCACGCATCGCGATCGCCGTCGGAGCGGCCGCCGTCACCTTCGCGGTCACCCTCGCGATGGCAGGCGCCAGGTCGGCGCCACCGATCTCGCAGGAGTATCTCGAGCGCGCGTACCCCGACGGTGGTGGACACAACGTCGTGAACGTGATCATCGTCGACTTCCGAGGGCTCGACACGATGGGCGAGATCACGGTGCTCGCCGTCGCGGCCCTCGGCGTCGCCGCCATCGTCGGCGGGGTGAGAGGGGCGCGGTCGCGACCGGACGGTCCTCCTGACGACGCAGCGGCCGCGGCAGCGGCCGAGCTCCCCGACGGGGCGCACACGTCCACCGCGGTGGAGGAACGATGAACGACCCACGTCGATCGGTGATCCTCGACACCTGCGTACGGGCCGAGTTCCACACGCTCCTGCTCGTGTCGCTGTACCTGTTGTTCGCAGGACACAACCAGCCCGGCGGCGGATTCGCCGGAGGCCTCGTCGCGTCCTGCGCGTTCTACCTCCGCTACATCGCGGATGGCGAGCGTGGACTGCGCCAGGTGATCCGAGTCGATCCGCCGGCGGTCATGGGCGTCGGGCTGCTGCTGGCCCTCGGCACCGGCACCATGCCCCTGCTGCTCGGCGACGCCTTCTTCGAGAGCGCCATCCTCGAGCTCCACCCGCCGCTGCTCGGCACCGTCAAGGTCACCTCGGTGCTGTTCTTCGACATCGGTGTGTACGTCGTCGTGGTGGGGATGGCGCTGTTCCTCCTCGAGCAGTTCGGCGGCGCGGACGGCTCCGACCCGTTCCCCGAGGAGTCGACCGATGCGCCCGACACCGATGCGCCCGACACCGAGGTCGGCGCATGAGCATCGTCAGCCTGGCCGTGGCCTCCGCCCTCGTCGGACTCGGGGTCTACCTCGTGCTGCAGCGGACCCTGACCCGGATCATCGTCGGGCTCGGTCTGCTGGCCAACGCCGCCAACCTGCTGTTGATCATCGCGGGAGGGGCGCCAGGCAACGCCCCGATCGTCGGTGAGTTCACCGAGGCGGCGCCGCCGACGGACCCCTTGCCGCAGGCGCTCGCGCTCACCGCGATCGTGATCGCGTTCGGCATCACCGCCTTCCTGCTGTCGCTCGCCTATCGCAGCTGGGTCCTGACCCGCGACGACGAGGTCGAGGACGACATCGAGGATCGTCGCATCGCTGCACTCGGGGGCGACGAGCTGCGTCGCTGGTGGAGGAGGGACCGGTGAGCGGGCTCTCGACGAACGTGCTGCTCACCGTGCCGATCGCGGCGCCGCTCGCGGGAGCGGCCGGAGCGATGATCGCCTATCGCCACCGGGTCGCGCAGCGGGTCATCGCCGTGACCGCGACGACGGTCGCCCTCGCGGCGTCCGTCGCACTGCTGGTGTCGGTCGACCGCGACGGCATCGCCGCGATGCAGGCGGGAGCGTGGCCCGCGCCGATCGGCATCACCCTGGTCGCCGACCTGTTCAGCGCGCTCATGCTGGTGGTGAGCCTGGCGACGGTGCTCGCGGTGCTCGTCTACGCGATCGGGCAGCCCGGGGTGGACAGGAACCAGCCGGTGTTCCATCCCGTGTACCTGGTGCTGACCGCTGGTGTCTCGCTCGCGTTGACCACCGGCGACCTCTTCAACCTGTTCGAGGCCTACGAGATCACCCTCGCGGCGAGCTACGTGCTCATCACCCTCGGTGCTCGACGCGAGCAGATCCGTACGGGCATGACCTACGTCATCATCAACCTGATGGCCTCGACCTTCTTCGTCGTCGCGATCGCATGGATCTACGCGGCGACCGGCACGATGAACATGGCGGACCTCTCGGTCAAGGTCGCCGAGCTGCCCCAGCACGTGCAGACGTCCCTGTCGCTCATGTTCCTCCTGGTCTTCGGCATCAAGGCGGCGATCTTCCCGCTGTTCTTCTGGCTGCCGGACTCCTATCCGACCGCGCGGTCGCCGGTGACCGCGGTCTTCGCCGGGCTGCTGACCAAGGTCGGCGTCTACTCGATCATCCGCACCCAGACGCTGCTGTTCCCGAGCGATGGCGCGTCGCGGGTCATGCTGGTCATCGCAGGTCTGACGATGGTGGTCGGCGTGCTCGGCGCCATCGCGCAGAACGACATGAAGCGGATCTTGAGCTTCCACATCGTGAGCCAGATCGGGTACATGGTGCTCGGCCTCGCCCTGTTCACCGTCGCCGGCGTCGCGGGCGCGGTCATGTTCATCCTCCACCAGATCCCGGTGAAGACGGCCCTGTTCCTCTCCGCCGGGATGGTCGAGGAGAGCGCGGGCTCGACCGCGCTCGATCGGGTCGGCGGGCTGATCCGTCGGGCCCCGATGACCGCAGCCCTGTTCCTGCTCGCGGCACTCAGCCTGGCGGGCATCCCGCCCCTGTCCGGGTTCGTCGGGAAGCTCGCGATCGTCGAGGCGGGCGTGGGTGCACGCCAGTACACGATCGTGGCGGTGAGCATCGTGGTGAGCCTCTTCACGCTCTTCTCGATGGTGAAGATCTGGAACGGGGTGTTCTGGGGCACCGCCGAGGACCCCACGATCCGCCTCGCGCTGGCCGAACCGGGCGACCGGCTCCCGGCGCCGCGTGCGATGACCGCCGCCACGGTGGCGCTGGTCGGCCTCACCCTGGCGATCGCACTCTTCGCCGGGCCGATCTACGAGATGTGCGAACGGGCTGCCGCCGGACTGCTGGACCCGGCGGAGTACCTCCACACGGTGCTCGCCCGATGAGCCGCACGCTGATCGCCCGTGGCCTGCTCGTGGCATGGCTCACCTTCGTGTGGGTGCTGCTGTGGGGTGAGCTCTCGTTCGCGAACGTGTCGGCCGGCATCGTGCTCGCCGTGGTGCTGAGCCTGCTGTTCCCCATCGGTCCCGATCGTCAGGTGGGGGTGCATCCGGTGGCGCTGCTCCGCTACGGCGCGTTCTTCGCCGTCGCCCTCGTCCAGTCGACCTGGGCCGTGGCACGGACGGTGGCGCGACCGCGGTTGGAGCTCGAGGAAGGGATCGTCGCCGTGCCGTTGCACGTCCACTCGGCGGTCGTGGTGTCGTTCATCGCGAACTCGATCACCCTCACTCCCGGCACGCTCACCGTCGACGTCCGACCACGCTCCTACGGCATCGACGACGACGCCGGGTCGACCGAGGCGCCGACGCTGTTCGTGCACTGCCTGGTGGTCGGAGATCCCGACGCGGTCCGAGACGACGTCTGGGAGCTCGAGCGGATCGCGGTGGCCGCGCTCGGCACGCCGGAGGACCGAGCCGCGCTCGCTGCAAGGGGGGACCGTTGATCGCCGTCACCAACGTCGCGTTCGTGATCCTGGGGCTCGGCGCGGCCGGCGCGCTCTGGCGCCTCCTGACGGGCCCGTCGATCGCCGATCGGGTCGTCGCCGCGGACCTGCTGCTGACCTTCCTCGTGATGGCCGCCGCAGTGCTCTCGGCGCGCAGCGGTCACGGCCGCTACCTCGAGGCCATGTTGGTGGTCTCGGTCGTCGGCTTCCTCGGCACCGCGGTGGTGGCCCGCTTCATCGAGGGGAGAGGGGCATGAGCGTGCTCGACGTGATCGCCGCGGTGCTCATCGTGCTCGGCTGCGTGCTGGGTGCCCTCGGCGGGCTCGGTGTGATGCGACTCCCCGACGTCTACGGCCGGATGCACGCAGCGACCAAGCCGCCGACGCTGGGGCTGGTGCTGGTCGCCGTCGGGGCGATGTTGCGGGTCGATTCCGCCGCCGATGTCGCCTTCCTGGTGCTCGTCGTGCTGCTGCAGTTCCTCACTGCACCCGTCGGTGCCCACCTGGTCGGTCGTGCTGCGCACGACTCCGGTGGGCTCGAGCACGACGCGACCGTCCGCGACGACCTCGCAGCCCACGACGCACTCACCGAACCCGACGACTAGGACCCCTGCTCACGCAGGCTGGGTCACCCCTGCTCACGCAGGCTCCATCACCCCTGCTCACGCAGGTAGCGCTCCACCTCTTCGACCATGTCGTCGGCGGACTGCACGGCGACCTCGTCCTGGTCGTGCTGCTCCTCGAGGTGGTGCACGTACTCGGCGGTCGTGTCGTCCTCGTCGACGAGTCGGCTGAGCTCGCGCTCGTAGTCGGCGGATCGCTCGACGAGTGCGTCCGTCCCGGGATGCGAACCGATGATCGCCCCCGCACGGTCGACGAGCGCGAGCGCTGCCTTCGGCGACGGCACCGACGACACGTACGCCGGCACCGCGGCCCACAAGGACGCCGAGTCGACCCGGGTGTCGCTGCACTCGGCGTGCAGGACGCCCACGATGCCGGTGGGGCCCTCGTAGCGCGACGGCTCCATGCCCATGCCCTCGATCAGCTCGCGGTGGTCCGCATTGCCGAACACCGGCGTCGGTCGGGTGTGGGCGACGTCCGCGAGCAGCGAGCCGAGCGTCAGCACGAGGCGGCAGTTGAGCATCGTCGCGACGTGCAGGACCTGGGCGCAGAACGTCCGCCACTTGAGTTGCGGTTCCACACCGCTGAGCAGCACGACACCGCCGGTGCCCTCGGGGCGAGCCCAGCTGAAGGTGTTGGCCGGCCACTTGATGGTTCGGGCCGTGCCGTCCTCGATGCGGACCTGCGGACGGGTCGCCGTGAAGTCGTAGAACTCCTCGGGGTCGATCTCGGCGAAGGTCGACGCGGACCATGCGTCGCGGAGGTGTGCGATCGCCGTGGTCGCCGCATCTCCGGCGTCGTTCCAGCCCTCGAACGCCGCCACCAGGATGGGGCGGTCGCCGGAAGGTCGGTCGGTCCAGCGGAGGTACGACATCGTCGTCACGGTATCGCCGGGGGCGGCGACCTCCACGGGTGTTGTACGGGCAATCTGGGGCAGCCCGCGACCAGGGGCACCCGGGCCTACGATCACGCCATGATCAGGGTCGAAGAATGCAACGAGGTGACCGACGAGCTCGTCGCCGCCATGGCGGCGCTGGTGCCACAGCTGTCGTCGTCCTCGCCGCCGCCGAGCGCCGAACAGCTGATGGAGATCGTCGAGTCCGGATCGACCCACCTGCTCGTGGCCGTCGACGACGTCGATGGCGGGCCTGACGGCGGAACCATCGTCGGGTCGATGACCCTGGTCGTGTTCCGCATCCCGACCGGGTTGCGCGCCTGGATCGAGGACGTCGTGGTCGATGGGGACGCCCGGGGCAAGGGGGTCGGCGAAGCGCTGAACCGTGCGGCACTCGAGATCGCCGATCGCCTCGGGGCGAAGTCGGTCGACCTGACGTCGCGTCCCTCGCGAGAGGCCGCCAACCGCCTGTACCGGCGCCTCGGCTTCGTGCAGCGGGACACCAACGTCTACCGCTACGGCGGCTGACCGTCGGAGGCCCACATGAAGAACATCTCCTCCACGATCCTGTCGGTGTGGTCCTGGTTCGTCTTCGGGCTCTGCGCCCTGATCTGGCTGCCGCTGATGTCGATCACCTGGCTGGTCACCGCACCGTTCGACCGTCCGAGGTACTGGACCGGCTACCTCTTCAGGAAGCTGCCCGTGGTGCACCAGCACCTCAACCCGCTGTGGCGCTTCCGGGTCTCTGGCACCATGCCCGAGGATCCGCGCCACCCGTACGTCGTGGTGTCGAACCACGAGTCCTTCGTCGACATCCTCCTCATCAGCCACCTGCCCTGGGAGATGAAGTGGCTCTCGAAGAAGGAGATGTTCAAGATCCCCGTGGCGGGCTGGCTGATGTACCTGGCCAAGGACATCCAGCTGGACCGCAAGGACCCGCGCAGCGCCGCGGCGGCGATGGCCACCTGTGCGGTCCGCCTGGGTCAGCGGGTGTCCGTGATGATCTTCCCGGAGGGCACGAGGTCCACCACTGGTGACCTGCTGCCGTTCAAGGACGGTGCGTTCCGCCTCGCGATCGAGTCGGGGGTCCCGATCCTGCCCCTCGCCGTGCACGGCACCTCGACGGCGTTGCGCCCGCACGACTGGCGCCAAGGTCGCTCGAACGCCGAGGTCAGGGTGCTCGAGCCGATCAGCACCGACGGACTGACGCTCGACGACCTCCCGGAGCTCAAGGAGCGCACACGATCGACGATCGTCGAGGGGCTGCGCTCCATGGGCCGCGACTTCGACTGAGGCGGCTCAGGCGCCGGTCGCCGGCTCCTCGTCCTCTTCACGCAGACGGGGGACCGAGAAGCGGTTCGGCTTGAGACCCGTCTTGCCGGCGTAGAACTCGCGGATCCGGTCCATGTCGGCCGCGATGTCGCCCGACGGGGTGATGACCGGTCCGAAACCACCGCTGCGGGTGCTCCGGTCGACGAACGCGCAGACGATCGGCACGTCGGCCTGCTCGGCGATGCGGTAGAAGCCGGACTTCCAGTACTCGACCGCGCCCCGGGTGCCCTCTGCGGGCACGACGAGGACGAGCTCGTCGTGCCGCGAGAACTCCGCGGCGAGGTCGCCGACGAGCCCCGTCGAGCTCGAACGCTTCACCGAGATGCCACCCAGCCAACGGAAGATCGGGCCCAGGACGGGGTTGAACATCTGCTCCTTGCCGAGCCAGCGGATGTCGATGCCGCTGACCGCCGCCATCGCCAGGGTGATGGGGAAGTCCCAGTTGCTGGTGTGCGGCGCGGCGATCATCACGCACTTGGCCGGGACCGGCTCCTGCTGCACCACCTTCCAGCGCCAGAGGGCCAACCAGAGACGGGAGAGGAGGGTGCGCACCGTTCCAAGGTAGTGGCGGCGAGCGGGCGTCCGGTCACCGCGCCGGCGCCGCGACCGTGTCCGGACGACGGTCTCCGTGACGACGACGTTGCGGCCGGCCGAATCCTTAGTACCGTCGCTTTGTGAGCCCACCATCGGACGCCTCGGACCGGACCGGTCCCGACGACACCGGCGCGGACTCCCGTCAGCGGCTCGTCGACGCAGCGATCGAGCTCGTCCTCACGCAGTTCGAGCAGCGCACCGAGCTGCGCACCGTCTACGACCTGACACCGCGGGCCGTCGCCGAGCGCGCCGGACTCAGTCGAGGCCTGATCTACCACTACTGGGGATCCACCGATGGTGCCGATGCGATGGAGGAGTTCCTCGGTGAGGTGTCCTCGACGTTGTGGGCGCGTGGAGCGGTGCCCGAGAACCTGCTCGAGCTCGCAGAGCTGCTGCCCGACAACTTCAGCGACGTGATCGTCGCCCTCACCGCGTTCGAGATCGACCGGATGACGCGTGGCGAGCTCGCGCTCACCAGGTCGTCGCAGGCGATGACGATCAATGGCTCGTGGCCCGAGCACGAATCGGAGCGGGTCGTCGAACGCCTCACCGCGATGTACGACCGGCTGGGGGAGAAGCTGGGTCGCGAGCCGGTGCCGCCGCTCACGTTCTCGGACATCGCCGTCGCGGTATCGGCCGCGACCGAGGGTTTCGCCATGCTCTACAACGTCTACTCGGACCGGGTGACCCAGGAGTTCGACTGGACGGGCACCATCGCCCCGACCCGACCGGACGCTCCGTGGGGCCTCATCGCGATCACGCTCGAGGGCATCCTGCTCAACATGACGAGACCGGTCACCACCCAGGAGTAGCGTCGACGTCGTGACCGTCGGAAGGGATGGGGGCGAGGGACGCGACGCAGCCGACGCGCCCGACACGCGGCGCCGACTCCTCGATGCCGCGGTCGAGCTCGTCTCGGAGCACTACTCCTCGAGGGTGCCGATCCGAGAGGCCTACGACTACCTGACGCCCCGCGCGGTCGCCGAGCGAGCCGGGGTCAGTCGTGGCCTCATCTACCACCACTGGGGAGTCGACGAGGGCGACGAGGGCAATGCGGTCGACCGCTTCCTCGAAGAGGTCGCCGTCGCGATCTGCAGTCGGACCGCCGGCGCGGCCGAGCTGTCCGACGCACCGGCGCTGCTGCCCGACAACCTGTCCGATCTGCTGATCGCCTTCTGCGAGTTCGAGATGGACCGCATCTCGGGGCACGGACGCGGCACGCTCCAGGCGACGCACGCGATGACGCTCCACGACCAATGGCCCGCCGGAGAGGCCGAGAAGGTGCGGGCGACGACGATCGCCTTCCACGAGCAGCTCGCCGAGAAGCTCGGGCGGGAAGCGGTCCCGCCGCTGCGGGTCGAGGACCTCGCGAACACGGTCGCCGCGCTGATCGAGGGCTTCGCGCTCATGTCGCTGCTGCACCCCGAGGACTACCTGGCCCAGTACGAGTGGGAGGGTCGTGACGGCCCACCGGAGCTGGTGCACGACCGCTGGAACCTGATGGCGATCGCCATCGAGGGCCTCGTGCTCAACATGACCCGGCCCATCGAAGGACGAGGCCCGGGCCCCATCACGAAATGAGGCCCGGGCCCCATCACGAAATGAGGCCCGGGAAGTGCGCTCGTGAGAGACGCATTTCCCGGGCCTGATGGGGCATCGCCCAGCATACCCGATGGGTTGACAACTGTGTCAACCAGGGTGTCTGGGTGGTTCTACCCAGCGGCGGTTCAGCCGGCGGCGAGTCGGTGGATGCCGCTCCAGAGGCCGACGACGTAGACCTGGCCGTCGGGGCCCTCGTCGAAGCTGACCACCGACTCCTTGTCCCCGCCGAGCTGGATCGACTCGACGGTGTCGCCGTCGACACGGATCGCCCGCAGGCCGGGAGTGCAGTAGTCCGTGAACAGGTAGCTGCCGTCGAGCTCGGGCAGCTCGTCGCCGCGGTAGACCAGCCCGCCGGTGATGGAGCAGCCCTCGTCGCGGGGGTAGACGAAGATCGGCTCGACGAACGGCCCTTCGCTCGCGGCGCCCGGTGACGGATCCGGGTCCTCGTACGGCTCGACGCCCTCGTAGAGGTCCCAGCCCAGGTTCGCGCCGCGACCGGTGCCGTCCGCGGCGCGCAGCACGGTGATCTCCTCGTAGAGGTCCTGTCCGACGTCCGCGATCCACAGGTCGCCGGTCGCGCGGTCGAAGCTGAAGCGCCACGGGTTGCGCACACCGGTCAACCAGATCTCGGGTCGGCCGCGCTCCGCCTCCGGCCCGTCGAGGCGGAAGGGGTTGCCATCGGCAGCCACGTCGTCGGGGTCGGTGGCGTCGGGGTCGAGGCGGAGGATCTTGCCGAGCAGCGACTCCCGGTCCTGCGCGTGGCCCTCCGGATCGCCGCCCGCGCCGCCGTCGCCGAGTCCGAGGTAGAGCATGCCGTCGGGCCCGAAGGTGACGTGCCCCCCGTTGTGGTTGGAGTAGGGCTGCTCGACGTCGAGCAGGTTCACCCGCGAGTCGAGCGACGACGTCAGCGAGCCGGGCTCGCCCGACAGGTCGTACCGGTCGAGGCGACTCGCGCCGTCCTCGTCGCCAGCGGTGTAGCTGGCGTAGATCCGGTCGCCGTCCGGGTGCACCGCGATGCCCAGCAGCCCCTGCTCGCCCTCGGCCGGTCCGACGAGGTCGGTGAGGTCGAGCAGCGGCTCCTCGATGACGCGGAGGTCGTCACCGTCGACGACGGCTTCGTGGACGAGGCCCGGCTTCGTCGCGATCAGTGCCGAGCTCGTGCCCGGCACCGCCTGGAGCGAGATGGGCTCCTCGAGGTCGACCGTCATGTCGACGAGCTCTACGGCGGTGCCGCCGTCGGTGTCGACGACCTCCGGCGTCGACGCGGACGAGGCCGCAGTGGTCGCGGTGGCGCCATCGGCGTCGCCGTCCGACGAGCACGCCCCGGCGGCGACCGCCAGCAGGGCCACAGCGGCGCACCACTGCAGTCGGGGGAGTCGGGTGGATCCGGGCGCGAACATCGCACCAGTGTCGCAGCAGCCCCGACCGTGCGTCGCTCGGCCGCCGGTGGGGTCCGGCGAGGTCGCCTCCGATACTGTCGTGTTCCGTGAACCTCTCTCCCTCGTCGGTGCTCGCGCACGCCAAGTCGCCCGAGGGCCGCAAGCAGCTCCGCTACGCAGGGGTCTCCGTGGTCTTCGTGCCGGTGGGCCAGGTCCTGGTGCAGCTCATCTACTGGCTGTCGGGCTGGTCCAAGCCGGTCAGCATCCTCGCGTCGGCCGCCGTGCTCACGATCCCGAACTACTTCGCCAACAAGCACTGGGTCTGGCGCGACGCGTCCAAGGACCGCATGCGCACCCAGATCACCGTCTTCTGGATCGCCGCGATGCTCGGCACCGGCTTCTCGATGGCGCTGGCCGCCGTCGCCGAGATCCACACCAAGGGCACGTCCGAGCTCAACCAGGCCTTCTGGTTGTTCGCCGCGCAGATCGGTGGCTACGGCCTGGTCTGGGTCGGCCGCTACCTCTTCCTCGACCGCTTCATCTTCAAGGTCACCCACCACGGCGAGGAGCCGGGTGAGGACGATCTGGACATGATGCACGGCGATCTGCCGATCTGAGGCCGAGCGATCTGAGTTTGGGGACGACGATGGACGACACGACGCTGGACGCCGCGCGGGCGGCGAGGGGCTTCATGCCCGACGACGAGGGCCTCGCCCTCTACGAGGCGGGGGCGGCTGCCGCGGTCGCGGTACCCGGTGCCCCGCTGCTCGAGGTCGGTTCGTACTGCGGCAAGTCCTCGGTGTACCTCGGCGCAGCCGCGCAGGAGCACTCGACGGTCCTGATCGCCATCGACCACCACCGGGGCTCCGAGGAGAACCAGCCCGGCTGGGAGTGGCACGAGCCCGATCTGGTCGACGACGAGATCGGCAGGATGGACACGCTGCCGTGGTTCCGCCGCACCGTCTACGGCGCCGGGGTCGAGAAGTCCGTGGTCGCCGTCGTCGGCGACTCGCCGACCGTCGCCAGCTTCTGGACGACGCCGTGCGCGCTCGTGTTCATCGACGGCGGCCACGGCGAGGAGCCGGCCGCCCTCGACTACGAGCTGTGGACACCGCACGTCGCGCCGGGCGGCCTGCTGGCGATCCACGACGTCTTCCCGGACCCCGCGGATGGTGGACGGCCGCCGTACGAGCGCATCTACCTCCCGGCGCTCGAGTCGGGCCGGTTCACCGAGGTCTCGGCCACCGGCTCGCTGCGGGTGCTACGACGCGTCGATTGAGCGGGCGCTCGGGTCGACCGGGGCACGCACGCCCTGGCCGTTGCGGCGGGCGATGTCGACCGGATCGAACCCTGCTGCGT
>JAFAFN010000418.1 GCA_023423475.1 Actinomycetes bacterium
GAAGAAGATGGGCCCGCTCTCGGGCGTCATGAGCATGCTGCCAGGCGTGCCCAAGGAGGTCCGCGACGTCGAGATCGACGACCGTCAGATCGCCCGCATCGAAGGCATCGTGCGATCGATGACGACCCAGGAGCGTGCGACCCCCGACCTCATCGACAACTCGCGCCGCGACCGGATCGCGCGGGGCTCGGGCACCTCCTCGTCGGAGGTGACCCAGCTCGTCGGCCAGTTCAAGCAGATGCGGCAGATGATGCAGCAGATGGGTGGCAACAAGCTGGCCAAGCGCAAGGCGAAGAAGGCCAAGAAGAAGGGCCGCAAGGGTGGCGGCCGGGTCACGCCGAAGGGCTCGCCGCAGATCAAGAAGGAAGCCTTCGCGCTCCCGACCATCGAGGAGATGGAGGCGCAGCTGCCCGGGCGCGGCGGCCGCCCGGGTGCCGATCCGCTGGGCTGATCGGCCGCCGGCTTGCCGCGACGGTGCTCCGGCGACCATCATGGGACGCCGCCCCTGCTGGGGCAGCCGCGTGGCATGTGGTCACGTCGGCACTGCACGGACGCCGGGCCACCTCGGCCACGTCCGCAACTACCGAAGGAAGACACTCCCGTGGCCGTTCGACTCCGCCTCACCCGCGTGGGTAAGAAGAAGCAGCCGACCTACCGCATCGTCGCTGCCGATGCCCGCTCGCCCCGCGACGGCAAGTACCTCGAGATCGTGGGGACCTACGACCCCCGTCGTGAGCCATCCGCCATCACGGTCGACAACGAGAAGGCCATCGCCTGGCTGCAGAAGGGCGCACTGCCGTCCGAGCGCGTCGAGAAGCTCCTGAAGATCTCCGGTGCCTGGGACGAGTTCGAGGCATCGAAGGCCTCGAAGTGAGCGACGACGGAGCGGGGGGCACCCCCGCCCACGCGAGCGCCGTGCTCGAGCACATCGCGAAGTCCCTCGTCGAGTCGCCCGACGGCGTCCGCGTCGAGGTCGTCGGCGGCTCGCCGCGCCAGCAGCTCAACCTCTACGTCGCCGATGGCGACATGGGCCGCATCATCGGCAAGCGCGGCCGCATGGCCTCGGCCATCCGCACCGTGACCCGTGCCGCCGCGGCACGTGACGGCGTCGAGATCGACGTCGAGTTCGTCGACTGAACGCCGTGTCGGACGGTCACCGTCCCGACCCGGCGAGCTCATCGGCGCCCCGCCTGCTCGAGGTCGGTCGCATCACCAAGGCGCACGGGCTCCGGGGCGAGGTCGTGGTCTTCCTGACCTCTGACCGCGACGAGCGCGTCGCCAGGGGCGCCGAGCTGCACACCGATCGGGACACCACGCTGGTGGTGTCCTCGTCGCGTCGGCACCAGGACCGCTGGATCGTCGCCTTCGAGCAGATCACCACGCGTGAGGCCGCCGAGGCGGCGCGGGGGACCGTGCTCAGCGGCACACCGATCGAGGACCCGGATGCCCTCTGGGTGCACGAGCTGATCGGTTGCCGCGTGGTGGACGCCGACGGCGTCGACCGGGGGACCGTCGAGTCCGTGATGGACAACCCCGCGGCATCGCTGCTGGTGCTCGACTCGGGTGCCCTCGTCCCGGTCGTGTTCGTCGTCAGCGGTCCGGCCGACGGCACCGTCCGCGTCGACACGCCGGACGGGCTGTTCGACCTCGCGGAGTGACCGCCATGCGCATCGACGTGCTCACGATCTTCCCGGACCTCGTCGAGTCGTTCGCCGGGGCGTCCCTCATCGGCCGGGCCCGACAGCGTGGTCTGCTCGACGTCAGGGTGCACGACCTCCGCGACGCCACCGACGACGTGCACCGGACCGTCGACGACGCACCGTTCGGCGGAGGAGCGGGCATGGTGCTCACACCCGGCCCGATCTTCGACACCGTCGAGCGGGAGTCGCCGCCGCGCCCGTTGTTCCTGCTCGGACCCGGCGGACGGGTGCTCGACCAGTCGCTCGCCGTCGAGCTGGCCGGCGGCGACGGCTTCTCCCTGTTGTGCGGGCGCTACGAAGGCGTCGACGAGCGGGTGCACACCGACCTGATCGACGGCGAGCTCTCGATCGGGGACTTCGTGCTCTCCGGCGGCGAGGTGGCCGCGATGGTCGTCATCGAGGCGGTGGGGCGCCTGGTCCCCGGGGTGATGGGCAACGCGACCTCGGCCGACGAGGAGTCGTTCTCGAGCGGACTGCTCGAGTACCCGCAGTACACCAGGCCGGCCGAGTACCGGGGCCTCGAGGTCCCGGAGGTGCTCCGCTCGGGTGACCACGCTCGCGTCGCCCGATGGCGACGGGCCCAGGCGCTGCGTCGCACGATCGAGCGTCGCCCGGACCTGATCGAGGCGCGGGGCGGGCTCGGTCCGGCCGACGAGGCGCTCCTCGAGGAGTTCGGTCGCCCTGGCCTCGGCGACGCCTGAACGGGCGGGGGAGCGGTCCCCGTTTTCACCAGTGGCGCGACGACCCACTATCATCGACGAGCCGTGCATCCGGTGCCGCTCCCGAGGCACCGTCCGAGGAGAACGTTGACATGAAGCCCACCGACATCATCGACCAGGCCAGCCTGCGGGACGACGTCCCCGACTTCGCCGCCGGCGACAACCTGAAGGTGCACGTCAAGGTCGTCGAGGGCAACAAGGAGCGCGTCCAGGTCTTCCAGGGCGACGTCATCCGCCGCCAGGGCGGGGGCATCAACGAGACCTTCACGGTTCGCAAGGTCTCCTACGGCGTGGGCGTCGAGCGCACCTTCCCCGTGCACTCCCCGATCATCGACAAGATCGAGCGGGTCAGCCGGGGCGACGTCCGTCGCGCCAAGCTGTACTACCAGCGCGACCGCATCGGCAAGGCGGCCAAGATCAAGGAGAAGCGGGACTGAGCGTCCCCCTCCTCGACGGGATCCCGGCCTGAGCCGACCCGTCCGGCCATCAGGGCCGACCCCCACTTCCCCCGTTGTTCGCGCCGGTGTCGGCGCGTCCACGGAGGTGGTCATGTCCGCACGATTCGATCCGCGACGGCTCGGCGCGGACGGCGAGGACGTCGTCGCTCGCTGGTACGTCGAGCGCGGCTACCGCGTGCTCGCTCGGAACTGGCGCTGCAGCGACGGTGAGCTCGACCTGGTGCTCTCGAGCGGCCGGACGGTGGTGTTCTGCGAGGTGAAGACC
>JAFAFN010000550.1 GCA_023423475.1 Actinomycetes bacterium
CCAGCCGATCCTCGACGTCTCGAACGCGATCAGCGCGGAGGCACCCGAAGGGTTCCGCACCCGACTGCACAGCACGGTGTCGTACGGCCCCCGCCCACGCCTGGTCCGCTGCGCGGACGAAGACGCCCAGGTCGAGGCGGTCTGCGAGCAGATCCTGGCCCACCACGAAGAGGGCATCGCCCTGCGCGAGCAGGCCGTGCTCGTCCGAGCCGCGCACCACAGCGACCTGCTCGAGCTCGAGCTGTCACGGCGGCGCATCCCGTACGTGAAGTACGGCGGGCTCCGATTTCTCGAGGCGTCCCACGTCAAGGACCTCATCTGCTTGTTCCGCCTCGCGGACAACCCGAGGGACGAGCTCGCCTGGTTCCGGCTGTTGCAGCTCGTCGAGGGCGTCGGGCCGACCCGTGCCCGTCGTGCGATCGAGGCCCTCGGCGTCGACCGCCCCGGCACCGACGCGGATGTGCTGCTGCGCTGGCCGCTCGCGCTCGAGGCGCTCCCGGTCTCGTCCCGACAGGACGCCGACCACCTCGTCGAGGCGCTCGGCTCACGCCCGGGTGAGTCGGTCGCCGCCCATGCCGAACGGCTCCGTGCGGCGATCGTGCCGCTCGTCGAGCGGCACTACGAGCACAGCGAGCCCCGGGTGGCCGACCTCGACGCGCTGGTGGCGGGCGCGGCCGATGTCGCCCGGGTGTCCGACGTCGCCGCCGACCTGACGCTCGAGCCGCCGAACTCCACGGGCGATCTCGCCGGGCCGCCCCTGCTGGACGAGGACTGGGTCGTGATCTCGACGGTGCATTCCGCCAAGGGACTGGAATGGGACGTCGTGCACGTGCTCAACGCGGCGGACGGCAACTTCCCCTCGGACATGGCCCTCACCACGAAGGAGGGCCTCGAAGAGGAGCGACGGCTCTTCTACGTCGCGATGACCCGTCCCCGTGCGGCGTTGCACGTGTACCAACCGCTGCGGTTCCACATCCGGCCGCGTGGCAGGGACGACGACCACACCTACGGGCAGGCGTCCCGCTTCCTGTCGCGTGGCGTCAGGGCCTGCTTCGACGAGGTCGACCGGCAGCACCGGCGCGTGCCCGTTCCGACGATCGACGCGGCGCTCGACGTCGAGCTCGAGCTCGACTCCCTCTGGAGCTGACCCGGAGATGGAGCTGATCGCCGGGTCCGGACCGATAGCGTGCGCAGTACATCGACGCGACAGGGGATGGTCCCATGGATGAAGAGATTCTCGGACGGATCGACGAGCTCGTCGCAGAGGAGCAGCGACTCCACGAGCTGAGCTCCCACGGCGATGCGTTGAGCGACACCGACCGGGCGAAGCTGACCGAGGTCGAGTTGGGTCTCGACCAGTGCTGGGACCTGCTGCGTCAACGCCGGGCCCGTCGCAACGCCGGGCTCGACCCCGATGCCGCCCCGGTGCGTCCGGTCGACGTCGTCGAGGGCTACCAGCAGTGACCTGCTGAGCTCACCCGTTGCCGTGGGGGCGGTGGTCGGGGTCGCGCGGCGGCATGATCAGCGGCACCGCGCCGCCGGTCGCCTCGTCGATGAGCGACGACACCGACTCGTCCCGACCGTGCGGATCGCGGAGCGCGTCGAGCTCGCCGAGTGAGCGCACCAGGAGCCCTGCGAGCGCCACGGCCGCGATCAACACGGCCACGGTCAACAGCGTCGGGCCGACCCCGAACCGCTGCGTCGCGGCACCCACCACGAGGTAGCCGAGCGGACCCGCCGCGTACTCCGTCGAGGTGATGATCCCCACGACACGACCTCGCATCACCTCGGTCGTGCGGGTCTGCATCGCGAGGTTCAGGATCGGACCGACCGGGCCGTAGCTCAGGCCGATGCCGACCGCCGCGGCGACCATGACCGCGAACGGCGGGAGCGACGCCAGGACCAGCAGGAACGCGGCGGTGCCGATCAGCGCACCCCGGAACGCTCGACTCCTGCGGATCCGTGCACCGAACGCGCTGTAGCCGAGGGCGCCGATGATCCCGCCGATGCTCATGGCCATGATGACCGCGCCGAGGCGACCTGGTTCGTCCTGGGTCTCGAAGTGCACGGGCAGCAGCACGCCCTCGATCGGCATGTAGACCGACACGATGACGGCGGTCATCGCCGTGAGTCCCCTCAGCAACGGATCGCGCCAAACGAAGCGCACACCCTCGACCGTGCCGTTCCTGATCGACCCCGGCGCGGATTCGGCCAGCGGCGGCCCGGCGTCGGCCACCCGGATGAACGACACCAGCACGGCCGACAGCGCGAAGCCGACGGCGGTCACCCAGAGCGCGTCGACGGCGCCGACGGTCGCGATCAGCACACCGCCCAGCCCGGGACCGAGCAGGAACGCCACACCCCACACGGCCTCGTGCACGCCGTTGACGCGTTCGAGGGGCCAGTCGGCCCGTGCCGCGGTCGCGGGCAGCATCGTCTCGCGTGCGGTGACGCCGGCGGGGTCGAACACGGCCCCGATGACCGCGAGCACGACCAGGCCGAGCAGACCGATGCCGACCGTGTGGTCGACGAGGGGGATCGCGGCGACCGAGCAGGCGGAGAGCACGTCGGAGCCGACCGCCGTGCGCTTCCGGCCGACCCGGTCGACGATCGTGCCCGAGAACAGGCTCGACGCCAGCAGCGGCAGCGCGGTGGCCGCGGCGAGGATGCCGGCCGATCCCGCGCTGCCGGTCCGCTCGAGCACGATCCAGGGCAGCACCACCGCGGCGGCGCCGTTGCCGGCGCCGGAGAGCAGCGTGGCGGCCTCCAGCACGAGGAGCGGGGTCCAGCTCCGTTCCCGACCCTCCGACACCGAGGAAGTCTCCTCGGTCCCGGCGGCGGCGTCGACCGAGTTGCAGGTCCGAACGAGCAGGCCGGCGGTCCCGACGGAGCAGACTCGTGCGATGTTCCCGGTCGAGGCACTGCAGCACGCGATGGGCGCCGAGGTGGTCTCGCAGCGGCCGCTGCGAGGCGGTGACAACGCGGCGGTGCTGCTCGCCGAGCTCGACGACGGACGCCGTGTGGTGCTCAAGACCGATCGTCGTGGTGCGCCATCGATCGACCTCTGCACCGAGGCGGCCGGACTCGAGTGGCTGCGCGCTGCCGGTGCGGTCGCGGTGCCGGAGGTGTTCGCCGTGGTGGCCGCCACCTCGACCTCGCCGCCGTTCCTCGTCATGGAG
>JAFAFN010000392.1 GCA_023423475.1 Actinomycetes bacterium
TCACCGAAGCGCGGCACCGCGGCGCGGATGCGCTCCGCCGCGGCGGTCGCCTCGTCGACCGTCAGGCGCTCCTCGGTGTCCGCGCAGTTCACCATGGTCCTGGTCTCGGCGGAGTTGTCGAAGCTGCCGTCGGGCTGACGACCGGTCTGACGGTCGAGCAGCGTCCAGAGCACCGCAGCGCCGGCGTCGTCGATCTCGGCGATCGCCTGGGCGGTGGTCCCCCACAGCGACGTGTCGTAGAGCGCGGTGGCGAGTGCGATGTCGAACTGGTCGGGGCCGAGCTCACGGGTGCCGGTGGCGCCCTCGGTCTCGACCGGGTCGCTCGCCAGCCGGGTGCGGACCGATTCGATCGATGCGGCGGCATCGGGGCCGAGCGCGCAGTCCGGCGAGGCGTTGCACTGCGCCACGAAGCGGGCGTAGGTGGTGTCGAACCCCTGAGCCTGGACGAGCGTGGCCTCTTCCTCGGTGGCAGCAGGGCTGACCGACCCGTCGAGCACCATCGCCCGCGTGTTCTCGGGGAACAGAGTGGCGTAGGCGGCACCGATGGCGGTCCCGTAGGAGTAGCCGAGGTAGGTCAGCTGCTCGTCGCCGAGCGCTTCACGGATCAGGTCGAGATCGGCGGCGACGTCCGCGGTGCTCATGTGCTCGAGCAGGTCGCCGGACCGCTCCCGGCAGCCCTCGAGCAGCTCCTCCTGCTCGGCCACCGCGTCGTCGATCTGCTCCGGGGTGCTCGGGGTCAGGTCGCCCTCGAGGCTCGCTTCCTTCTCGTCGTCGTCGATGCACGACACCGGTGTGCTCGATCCGACCCCTCGCGGGTCGAACGAGACCAGGTCGAAGTGGTCGGTGATCGACGACGGCATCATCTGCGTCGCCCCGGCGAGGAACTCGATGCCCGACGCGCCGGGTCCGCCCGGGTTGATGACCAACGAGCCGATGCGCTCCTCGGGCGATCCCTTCGACGCGGCACGTGCCAGCTCGAGTTCGATCGTCGCGCCGTCGGGGTCCCCCGGGTCGATCGGGACCTCGATGCGGCCGCACTTCAGCCTTGCGAGTGCCGCCAGCTCGGCGGTGCAGGTCCCCCACTCGATCGACCCTTCGTCGGCGGTGGTGTCAGGTGCGGCGGTCGATGCGGATGAGCGCTCCCCGGACTGCTTCGAGGCCGTCGTGTCGCCGTCGCCCGAGGTGCAGCCGCTCATCACGAGCAGCAACACGAGCGTCGGAACCGCCGCCACCTCGAGGATCCTGGTTCGAGTCACGAGTGGGCAGGCTACCGAGCGCCTGTGGGATGCGGCCGCCGCTGACCGGCGCACCTTGTGACGCTCTCAGGCTCGTCGCCCGATCGCGCTCGACCTAGCATCTCGACGTGGCCGAGGACCCGGGGGCACCCAGCTATCCGCCGCCGGTCCACGTGTTGCGGGACCTGGCGCTCGACATCGAAGCGCTCGGCGACGGCGTGACGCGGGGGCACCTCGCCGCACTGCCGACGGCGTCGGCCGGCGGCGCCACATCGGCCGTCGCGGTGCCGTTCGGGGCCGTGGTCACTGCGACCGACGTGCTCGCGGGAGCCCTCTGTGCCAGGACGGTCGCCCCGGACTGGATGGCGACGTCGGTGATGTCGTTCCACCTCGACGCCCTCGACCCAGCTCGCGACGTCGTGCTGGACGGGTCGGTGCTGCGTTCCGGGGGCCGGACCGTCACCATCGAGGTCGTGATCGCGCACCCGACGACGACGTCGGCGCCGGCGGTGCGTGGGAGCGCGATCCTCACGTTCTCGAGACTCGAGCGCCGGGCGACGACGCTCGTGCTGCCCGAGCAGGACGAGCCGCTGGGTGCTCGCCGGCACCTCGTCGGTGCTGCAGACCCGACCAGGGCTCCGGAACCGACCAGGTCGCCGACGCTGCACGACGTCGCCGCCGCGGTCGGGTGCCGGGTCGTCGCTCCGGGACGTACCGAGACCGCGATCACGGACTACGTGCGCAACTCCTTCGGGGCGGTGAACGGGGGAGTGGTCGCGGCGATCGCCGACGAGACCGCCCGATCCCTCGTCGCGGACCTGGGTGACTGGCGCACCACCGACCTCACCGCGAACTACCTGGGACAGGGTCGCGGCGGTCCGGTGGTGGCGTCGTCGCGCGTGGTTCGCCGCGACGGGGGGTCCTGCACCGTGCGTGTCGAGGTCGTCGACGAAGGTCTGCTCGACGATGAGGGCCGACCACGGCGGATGGTCGTCGCCCACGCCGTGCTCTGCCGAGTTGGCACCTGACGGGGCCTGCCGGTCTAGCATCGCCTCGCTACGACCGCGTTCGCGGCCAGCGACGGTCCAACTGATCGGACCGCCCCACGTCCGACGCCCCGAAGAGGGACGCCGGCAAGAGAAAGCCCGAGGCGTCCGTGAGCGGTCGTTCGAAGTCGCGAGCCGGTCTGGCCGCCTTGACCCTGGGCGCGCTCGGCGTGGTCTACGGGGACATCGGTACCAGCCCCCTCTACGCGTTCCGCGAGACGTTCCATGGTCATCACCTGCCGGTGACCGAGGACAACGTGATCGGTGCGTGCTCCCTGGTGTTCTGGGCGCTGATCATCATCGTGTCGGTCAAGTACCTGGTGTACGTGCTGCGAGCCGACAACAAGGGCGAGGGGGGCATCCTGGCGCTGACCTCGCTCGTGGCTCCCCGGCACGGCGCGGTCATGGTGGGTCGGATCAAGTGGCTCGTGCTGCTCGGCCTGTTCGGCACCGCCCTGCTCTACGGCGACGGGGTCATCACCCCGGCGATCTCGGTGCTCTCGGCGGTCGAGGGCCTGAAGGTCGTCCAGCCCAGCCTGGGCAGCTACGTCATCTGGATCGCGGTGGGCATCCTCGTCGCGCTGTTCGCCGTGCAGCGGCGCGGCACGGGCGCGGTGGGCAAGGTGTTCGGCCCGATCATGATCATGTGGTTCCTCACCCTCGCCGTGCTCGGCGTGACGAAGATGGCCGGCAACCTGGGTGTGCTCGCCGCGGTGAACCCGCTCCGTGGACTGCACTACCTGTTCGGCAACGGGATCGACGGCTTCCTGTCGCTCGGCTCGATCTTCCTGGTGGTGACCGGCGGCGAGGCGCTCTACGCCGACATGGGCCACTTCGGGAAGCGTCCGATCCGCTTCGGCTGGTTCACCGTCGCCCTGCCGTGTCTGATGCTCAACTACTTCGGCCAGAGCGCGCTGCTCATGGACGACCCGCACGCCATCGAGAACCCGTTCTTCCTGATGGGTCCGGAGTGGGCCCGACCGTTCCTCGTGGTGCTCGCCACCGCAGCGACGATCATCGCGTCGCAGGCCCTCATCTCCGGCGCGTTCTCGATGACGGTGCAGGCGGTGCAGCTCGACTACCTGCCGCGACTCGCGATCTCGCACACGTCGGAGTCGCACGTCGGTCAGGTCTACGTGCCGACGGTGAACTGGCTGCTGATGATCGGCTCGATCGGTCTGGTCCTGACGTTCAAGACCTCGAGCAACCTGGCCGCGGCCTACGGCATCGCGGTGACCGGCACGATGGGCATCACGACGCTGCTCATGGCGGCCTACGCCCGCAAGACGTGGCACTGGTCGACCCCCAAGATCCTGGCCGTCACCGTGCCGCTGCTCGTCATCGATCTCGGCTTCTTCTCGGCCAACGTCGCCAAGATCCCCGACGGCGGCTGGTTCCCGATCATCGCCGCCATCGCCATCATCTTGTTCATGACGACCTGGAGGACCGGTCGACGCCTGCTCGCAGAGCGGATCCGCCGCGGCGAGGTGCCGATCGACGACTTCCTCGACGAGCTCGAGGGCTCCGACACCGCCAGGGTGCCCGGTACGGCGGTCTTCCTGTTCAAGGGCTCGGGTGCTGCTCCGCCGGCGCTGCTCACCAACACGAAGCACAACCACGCGGTGCACCAGCGGGTCATCCTGTTGTCGGTGCTCACCTCGGACTCGCCCTACGTCGACGACGCGCACCGTGGCGAGATCGAGGAGTTCGGCCAGGGCTTCTTCCAGGTGACGCTCCACTACGGCTTCATGCAGGAGCCCGACGTCGAGGCGGGGCTGCTCGGACTGGACGACCCCCGGCTGCCGATCGGCGAGAACGAGCTCACCTTCTTCCTCGGGAGGGAGACCGTCATCGCCGCCCCGATCCACGGCATGGCCGACTGGCGGGAGCGTCTCTTCGCGCTCCAGCTGCGGACCTCCGCGAGCGCGGCACGGTTCTTCCGCCTGCCGACGGATCGCGTGGTCGAGGTCGGGTCCCAGGTCGAGATCTGATCCGGCGTCGCCGCGATCGCGGCGACGCCGGAAGATCACCCGCGTTCCGCGTACGGAAACCGGGCGCAGCCGATACCGTGCCGAACGGAGCCGGGATCGACCGGTCGCCAGGGATCACACGGGGGCGACCCCGGGAACGAGAGAAGCACGACATGCCTGATCTGATCGCCATCGCCTACGACGACACCACCACCGCACTGTCCGCGATGGACGAGGTGCACCACCTCGCGGACGACCTCGTCATCCAGCCCGACGCCGTGGCGGCCATCGTCCGCTCGGACGACGGCAAGTACCGCACGATCACCAACCAGCACGAGGTCGGCGCCGGCGCCACCTGGGGCCTCTTCTGGGGCTTCCTGTTCGGCCTGATCTTCTTCGTCCCCGTGTTCGGCATCGTGTTGGGTGCCGGCCTCGGCGCCATCATGGGCAAGATCACCAAGGCAGAGATCGACAAGGGCTTCCAGGACCAGATCCGCGACGCCCTCACCCCGGGCAGCTCGGCGCTGTTCCTGATCGTCGAGCAGATGACGACCGACAAGGCCACCGAGGGCCTGTCCAAGTTCGGCGGCACCGTCATCAAGACCTCGCTCTCCAAGGAAGCCGAAGCAGAGCTCCAGGAAGCACTGCACGGCTCGGACAGCTGAGCGACACGCAGCGGCTGGTCCATCCAGCCTCGAACGACACGGGCCGGCGCCACCGCGCCGGCCCGCGTCGCGTCCGGACCGCGGGCGAGGTCGACCATGGGTGATCGTCGACACGACGTCGTGGTGGTCGGTGGCGGCTCGTCCGGTGCGGTTCTGGCCGCACGGCTCAGCGAGCGCGCGGACCGGTCGGTCCTGCTGCTCGAAGCGGGCGGTCCGACGCTCGCCGACCCGCCTCGGTCGGTGCTCGACGCATCCACCCTTCCGGGACGGTCCGACACATGGGTGCACCGCTACGACGCCGAGCTCGGCCTCGGCGTCGCAGGCAGCATCACCCGGGGCGAGCTGCTCGGGGGCGGCAGCGCGGTCAACGCCGGCTACTTCATCCGGCCGACCGCGGCGGACGTCGAGGGGTGGTTCGGGACCCACGACGCTCGCTGGTCCGTGGACGACGTGACGTCGTCGTTCGTCCGTCTCGAACGGGACCTGGATCTCGGTCCGAGCCACGTGCACGGTGCGACCGGCCCCATCCCGGTCCGTCGTGCCGTCGAGCACGACGACGTCACCGCGGCGTTCACGGCTGCGTGTCTCGCCGCAGGACATCCGGCCGAACCGGACAAGAACGGCCGGGGGCCCGCCGGGATCGGACCGGTGCCGCGCAACGTGGTCGACGGCGTGCGGGTCAGCACGGCGATGGCGTACCTCGCTCCCGCCGCGCGGCGGGCGAACCTCGAGATCCGCACGGGCAGTCGGGTCCGACGGGTGCGCATCGAGTCCGGGCGGGTCGTGGGCGTCGAGCTCGACGGCGCGAACGGTGTCGAGCTGATGACGGCCGACCGGGTCGTGCTCTGCGCCGGCGCCGTGTCGAGCGCGCAGCTGCTGCTCGTCTCGGGCATCGGACCTGCGGACGACCTGCGCCGCGCCGGGATCGAAGTGGTGGTCGACGCGCCCGGGGTCGGCACGAGGTGCTCGGACCACGCCGCGATCGACCTGTCGTTCCGCCCGGTCGTCACCGCGGACCAGCTCGGTGGCATCCTCGGTGTCGCGCTCCACTCGTCCGTCGCCTTCGACGGCGGCGAGCACCCCTACGAGGTGCTCGCCATCCGCCGCTCCTACGGACGCAGCACGGGCGACGATCCCGACGACCCGGTGCTGCACCTGCGCGTCTCGCCGATGACCCCTTCGTCGCGTGGTCGCATCGCACTGCAGGACGCCGATCCGACGGCGCCGCCGCGGATCGACCTCGCCCACCTCTCGGAACCGATCGACCGCCGGGTCATGCGAGCGGTGTTGCGTGCCACCTCCGAGCTGCTGGCGTCGGGCGAGATGGCGTCCGTGGTCGCCGAGCTCGTCGATCCACCACCCGTCGGCGGTGACGACGCCGCGCTCGACGCGTGGATCGACTTCCACCTCGGCACCTCGATGCACCTCTCGAGCTCCGTGCCGATGGGTCCCGAGCACGACCCGACCGCGGCGCTCGACCACGAGTGCCGGGTCCGCGGCGTCGAAGGCCTCCATGTGGTCGATACCTCGGTGCTGCCGACCGTGCCGTCGCGGGGACCGGCGGCGACCGCGGTCATGCTTGGCGAACACGCCGCCAGGTTCTT
>JAFAFN010000164.1 GCA_023423475.1 Actinomycetes bacterium
CTAATGCCTTCTGGCGTAGTTCCTGTTTGCGCCGTTTTTTCCACTCTTTTAGGAAAATGGAACCCAGCCATCGCCAGGTACGGGACATGATGTAAAGCCAACCGAAAAGTGCCAGACCGGTATTTAGGGCCGTATCGATTGTTATCGTGGTGTCGATATTCACTGTGGAGGCTCCTGCTTTTCTGCCTTCAATACCATGCGAGAACCATCATCCAGCTCCCAATTAATTTCACCGCCTTCAGCCATGACTAGATGCCAAACGAGTTGTGCGGCCTCGTTGGTTACATCGCGACCGCGATCATTGCCGACACGACGTTTTGTTCCATCCCCTAAGTCACGCATTTTTGCCAACACGATTGTTTTTGATAGCGGTGAAAAACCAAGCTGTAGTCGTGCTGAATTGCTCACTGTTTGCCTCCTTTGCGAATCCGGGCGGCTAACTCGTCACATATGTGCGTCAAAGAGAAAAGTTTGATTGATGGGTGTTCGCGCATCATCTCCAATCCCTGCGCCCGGACTTCAGCTAGGAAAGCATCAGTGGTTGGCGTTTCAGGTATCTGTCTCCTCATCCGTTCTACTGCATGATTGAACCCGAAGTCTTCCGCGAGAGATACGTCATCCATATTGTCATTGTCATCCTCAATATCCCGTGGTTCTGGAATTGCAGACTTTATTCCCGCATTCTCCGCCGCCAGCGCCGCGCGATTACCCTCCAGCTCTGCAATGCGCTGTTTTGCGGTATCAAGTTCAATCGATAATTTTTCCAACTGCTCTTTATGCTTCTTGTATTCCTGATATGCGTGCCAGGACTGACCTTTGCGCACACTATCAGTAATATCAGTAATCTGTTCTGGTGTTAGCGTAGTCAGTGGCTGTGCTGGGAAAATCAGCACTTTCCCGGAATCCCAATCAAAACCAGCGTGAATTGACTGAACCTCAATTGAAGGTGTTGAACCAACGCTGCCAGGCGAATGAACAACGATCGTTACATCCATATCGCGACGATGGCTGTGGTTATTGGACAAAATACGATTCACCAACTCAGAAAATTTGGAGAATTTCATGCGGAGCCTCAATATGCAAAATAGACAGTTGCCACACCGTTATAGTGATCAAACGATACGGCGTTTACTTCATAGCTGGCAGGAAGCTTCGAGCCGAGAACGTATCCGGGCCACGTTTTCCATGGAATTTCTCTACTCTCACTATCCCCATATACCGTACATCCAAGCGAACCTACAGCCTCGTCAGAACGTTTGCCGCATGTTATGAAACCTATATTTTTCTTGCTGGCCTTAATGGCGATTGGGTGAACACTGGCTGATGCATTGGCAGCACGCTGTGACTGTTGGTTTGCGATATTCGCAGAGTTCGCAGCAGCTACAGCAGCCGTGGTCGCGGCGGTAGATGCCACAATAACTGCTGAAGCCTGCGCCTGTTGGGTAATGGTCAGCAATGCCGCCACAAAAATCATCTTCTTCACTTGTCAGCTCCTTTGCGAATCTGTTCCGCCCATTCTTCAAGGGATTTCTCCGCATATTCACCGGACAGGCCATCAATCGGGTGCGATTCATTAGCCAACTCTTCTTTCGCTGACAGAATCATGCGCGTAACGTCGAAAACTTCACGTAAAGACTTATTGATAAATCCGTGGTTGAAAGCAGCAGCAAGACGGCTTGCGGTATAGTTAATCCCCTCGTTGCGAGCCTCCGCACGAATTTCAGCCAGGAAAGCATCGGTGACTGGCATATTTCCTGTTGCCTTCATGGCCTCCAAAATAACCAGAACGCCATCTCTCCCTACCTCCTCGCAGATAACCTCGGTGTTGTCGCCAACAACATCGCAGAATGCCTGAACTGCTTTACGAGCAAGTGCATTCTCCGCCGCCAGCGCAGCACACGCTTTCTCAAGTCGGGAAATTTCCGTTACATACTCAGCGTTACGCTCTGCCAGTTGTGCGGGCGTTAAACCTTCAGACTTCATACACTCTCCTTTCGAAATAAACGTACTGATTAATCATGCCCAAGGGCATTTCGAGTTTTTCTGCGATCTCACGGCGGGGAACGCCACACTGATGAAGCTGCCGCGCCAGCTCTATATCGCTCTGCCGGTATTTGGCTGACTGGTGAAAGTCACCTTTCAGAATCATGCTGATCCCAAGCTCTCGCGCTTTAGTCCTGACGGCATCACCGGTACGACCGATCAGCTTCCCAATACTCTCGACCGTCATAGTTCCGGCGCACTGGCGGAGTATCATGATTTCTGCCCTTCCCCATCCCCGCCAGCTCACGCAGAACTCCTTCTAACCAAAAGAACGCCATCTTCAGAAACAACGTTGCAGGACTTCAGGTAATTCATTGCCTCTTTCGGTAATGGATTCTTTGGATCGGCGTTTGCCAGGGATTTCGATAACCTCATGATAAATTTGATCATTACCTTCTGGCGGAGCTTGTGCTCATGAGATAAAGAAAGGTAATAGGAAATGGTATGGGCTAAACGCTCACGAAGCTGTTCTGTGCCGTGATATACAGCAGCGATATCACGCAGTGCATTGACCAGTTCCCGGTAAATATGCGGAGCAACCTGGCATTCAATGTTGGTTGGTGACTCATAAATTACAGTCAGCCCCAGCTTTTCAGCCAGCGCGTGCTCTGCACGAGCACCAACCGATTCTTCCCATCGATTGAGCAAATAAATCGCATCAGCAGAACGCACCATTGCCAGGCAAATATCCATGTATTCACTCTGGCAAAGGCCACCAGGTAACACCGCTGGATTCAGAACGATATGCCCTTCAGCCATCAGCTCGCTCGCTTTCGCATTAAACGCCGCACGGTTGTAATCTGGATAACCAGTCATCGGCCCCGCGATGTAAATTTTCAAAATACGTTTCACCATCAAAATTTCCCCAAAATCGTGACGCAAAACATAAGCACTGCGAAAAGCTCAATACCAAGCTCAAGTAGCGCCAACGCCCCGAAAAACAACACATAGAACAGGCCAATCTCATTCACAGATGGCTGGTGGATCGCACTTAAAGCTATAAGCATCATGTCCTCCAAACAGTTATCAGGAATGATATTAATGTTTTGTGTTAGAAAATCAATTTTGAATATCTAACCATTTTGATCAATCATAGAAAAATCGCTGAAAAGTAAGAGGCAGCCATCATGCAGAAACAGAGCTACTGGGAGAAACAGAGACAAAAAGCCATGCAAAGATTGGCTG
>JAFAFN010000237.1 GCA_023423475.1 Actinomycetes bacterium
GTCGAGCGCTGCCTGCGCTGCCAGGCCGAGGTCGTCCAGCATCGCAAGGTGGCCCGGACGCTCGCCCGGACCCGTCACACCCTCGCCGAGCCGCCGGCGGACCTGCTGCTCGGCGTCATCGCCGCGGTCGCGGCCGCGGGTGCTGCCGACGCGGACCAGCGAGACCTCTGGTCGGTGCTGCTCCACCACCGGGCGACCCATGTCGCTGCGGCGGCCACCGCCGTGTCCGCCGGAGCGGCAGCCGGCGCGTTCGTGCTGTCGCGCAGCCGACGCACCCGCCTCGCACCCGCAGGCTGACCCGACGCGCTCCTGCAGGCCGACTCGGGAGCCGTTCGCTCCGGAGCGGCGCCACGGTCTAACGTGGGCTCCGGACGTTGTGCCCCCTGCTCCAGCGCGTTTGTGCCGGTGCCGAGGGCACGGCGATTCACAGGGCAGTGGCTCAATTGGCTAGAGCACCGGTCTCCAAAACCGGCGGTTGCGGGTTCGAGTCCCGCCTGCCCTGCACAGCGATGACGTCTGGTGTCAGCTCGGCGTCCCTCAGATCGGTGAGAGGTACCCAACGTGTCGATGAACCGGGAGCAGAAGCGAGCAGCCCAGCGGGCCGGGCAGGTCAACGCTGACGGCTCGCAGGCGACCGTTCGCGATCGCAGGGCTCCGGCCAAGCAGCTCAAGTCCGAGCGCACGAAGCCGGGCGAGTTCGTGCGAGAGGTCCGGGCCGAGCTGAAGAAGGTCTCGTGGCCGACCCGACCCGAGGTCCTGCGCTACTCGATCGTGGTGTTCGTGGCGCTCGTCGTCTTCACGGCCTTCGTGTTCGGCGTCGACTTCCTCTTCGAGCGTGCCTTCCGCTTCATCACCGATCCTGCTGCCGAGGGAGCGCTCGCCGCGATCGCCCCGACCCTCGGCCCCTGGCCGTCCTGATCGACGCCACGACCTTCGACCCGAGAGACCCCTGAACGATGAGTGATGACCTGAACGTGACCGAGACCGACGGCGCAGCCGCCGAGGACACCGCAGCCGACGCCGCGCCGGTCGAGGGCGGCCCCTCGGCCGAGGTGATCGCGGACGCGCTGGCCGAAGAGGTCGCTGCTGCGTACGACGGCGAGGCGGTCGAGGCGTCCGAGGCCATCGCGGAGCAGGCCGTGGCCGATGCACTCGACTCCGACGCCGACGTGATCGATGCCGAGGACCTGCTCGACGAGGCGGTCGCCGTCGTCGAGAAGTCCCCCTTCGACCGTCCGGGCAAGTGGTTCGTGCTGCACACGCAGTCGGGCTACGAGAACAAGGTCCGCCAGAACATCGAGGCCAGGACCAAGTCCATGGGCATGGAGGGCAAGATCCACGAGATCGCCATCCCGATGGAAGAGGTGACCGAGTTCAAGGCGGGCAAGAAGGTCATCGCCAAGAAGAAGATGTTCCCGGGCTACCTGCTGATCCGCTGCTCGCTCGACGACGACAGCTGGTACGTGATCCGCAACACCCCGGGTGTCACCGGCTTCGTCGGTGCCGGCAACAAGCCGTCGCCGCTGTCCCGCAAGGACGTCGAGAACTTCATCGCGACGCCGGACGGGCCGACTGAAGAGGCGCCCAAGCGTGCACGTCCTCGCCTCGAGTACGAGCTGCACGAGTCGGTCCGCGTCAAGGAGGGCCCGTTCGCGGACTTCTCCGGCGAGATCGTCGAGATCAACGAGGACCACCTCAAGATGAAGGTGCTCGTCAACATCTTCGGCCGGGAGACGCCGGTCGAGCTCGAGTTCTCGCAGGTCGCGAAGCTCTAGCCCCCGTCCAGGTGGGCCTGAGCCCGCCGACCCCCGGGTTGCCCGTCGGGCGACCCCTGCACCACAATTGTCCGTCGCCCAGGGACCCCGTGACGCCACCGCGCACGATCGACTCCCGAACCTCAGGCGGACAGAACCCGGAGAAGATCAATGGCCAAGAAGAAGGTCACAGCGCTCGTCAAGATCCAGATCCCCGCCGGCCAGGCCTCGCCTGCGCCGCCGGTCGGTACCGCGCTCGGCCCGCACGGTGTGGCGATCATGGACTTCTGCAAGGAGTACAACGCCCGCACCGAAGCGCAGCGCGGCACCATCATCCCCGTCGAGATCTCGATCTTCGAGGATCGCACCTTCAGCTTCGTCACCAAGACGCCGCCGGCGCCCGTCCTCATCCGCGAGAAGCTCGGCATCGCCAAGGGCTCGCAGACCCCGGGCCGTGGCACCGTCGCCAAGATCAGCGACGCGCAGCTCGCCGAGATCGCCGAGATCAAGCTGCCCGACCTCAACACCGACGACATCGAGGCCGCCAAGGCCCAGATCGCCGGCACCGCCCGCTCGATGGGCATTGCGGTCGAGGGCTGATCCCACTCGTCGATCGCCCGCCCGCCCGCGTCGGGCGTTCGACACCGGCAACACCTGCAGTACGGCCCCGGGGGAGGACCTCGCCCCCGGCCACGCCGAACCACGAGGGAGACCCCACAGGGAGATCGACATGGCACAGGGTAAGAAGTACGCCGACGCGACCAAGCGCTACGACCGGGAGCACCTGCACACCTCGGAAGAAGCCGTCGACATCGTGAAGTCGCTGGCCACCAAGAACTTCGACGAGTCCGTCGAGGCGGCGATCCGTCTCGGCGTCGACCCTCGCAAGGCCGACCAGATGGTTCGTGGCACCGTCGCACTGCCCGCCGGCACCGGCAAGGACATCCGTGTCGCCGTGTTCGCCCAGGGTGACGCCGCCACCGCGGCCTCCGCTGCGGGCGCAGAGTTCGTGGGCGCCGAGGACCTCGCCGCCCAGATCGAGGGCGGCATGCTCGACTTCGACGTCACCATCGCCACCCCGGACCTCATGCCGCTCGTCGGCAAGCTCGGTCGTGTGCTCGGTCCGCGTGGCCTCATGCCGAACCCCAAGACCGGCACCGTGACCCCCGATCCCGCCAAGGCGGTCGAGGAGTTCAAGGGCGGCAAGGTCGAGTACCGCACCGACAAGTTCGGCAACGTGCACGTCCTCATCGGCCGGGCGAGCTTCACCGCCGCCGCGCTGAACGAGAACTTCGACGCCGTCATCGACGAGCTGCAGAAGGCGAAGCCGTCCTCGGCGAAGGGCAAGTACTTCCGCAAGGTCACGCTGTCGTCGACGATGGGCCCGGGTGTCCGCATCGACACCGCTCGCCTCGACGGCTGAGTCCTCGAGCACGCAGAACTGCAACGACCGGCCGGGCCCTCGGGGCCCGGCCGGTGTCGTTCCAGGGGACTGTCGTTCCCAGGGGCTGTCGTTCCAGAAGCTTGGCGATCAGCCGACGGGCGAGGCGCCGCCGTCGAAGTTGATGGCGGCGCCGCTGATGTAGGCCGCCCGCGGCGAGACCAGGAACGCCGCCAGGTCGGCGAACTCCTCGGCGCGGCCGACCCGGCCGAGCGGGATCTTCGTCGCGTCGACGAGCATCGAGTGGACCTCGTCGACCGACGTCCCGCGCTGTGCCGCCAGGCGGTCCCACTGGCCGCTCTCGACGATCCCGATCAGCACGCAGTTGGCCCGGATCGAGTCGCCGCCGAGGTCCTTCGACAGCGCCTTGGTGAACGCGAGCCCGGCGGCCCGGCTCACCGACGACGGCATCGAGCCGGCGGGAGGTGCCTTGGCCGCGGCGGCCAGCACGTTGAGCACCGCACCGCCACCGGCGGCGCGCAGATGGGGGAGCGCCGCCCTCGTGGTGCGGATCGCCGCGAGCAGCTTGAGCTCGAGGTCCGCCTCCCAGGCATCGTCGTCGATCCGTTCGAACGGCGACGCAGCGGAGACACCCGCGTTGTTCACGAGGGCGTCGATGCGGCCCCATCGCTGCGCAGCGGCGTCGACGAACCGAGCCACCGCGTCGGGATCGGTCACGTCGGTCGGCACGTCGAGCACGTCGCCACCGCGCTTCCGGAGCCGTCCGGCGACGTCGGCCAGTCGGTCGGCGCCGCGTGCACAGATCGCGATCGACGCGCCTTCGGCGACCAGCGTCGAGGCGAGCGCCGCACCGAGTCCGTCGGAGCCGCCG
>JAFAFN010000290.1 GCA_023423475.1 Actinomycetes bacterium
AGGTCGACGTGATCGGTGGTCATCTCGCGCAGGCTCGCGCCGAGCGCGCTGATCGATGCGATCACCTTGAGCGGGTCGCGGTGGGTCTGCACGACGACCGCGTCGGGGTACTCGGCCATGAGCGTCGGCAGGTTCCACATGTGCACGGGCGACTTCAGCACCCAACGGTCACCGGAGTGCTCGGACTGCAGGTGCTCGAGGAAGCGTCGGTGCCAGCGGTAGGTGCTCGACATGTCGGCCTCGTGCAGCAGCCAGTCGTTGTATTCGGGCACCTCGAACTGCAGCGAGTAGATCATCGACTTGAAGTCCCCGTCGAAGATCCGCACGTCCTCCTGCGCGAGCAGCGCACCGATCTCGTGGAAGGTGGTGAAGCCCGGGATGATCGAGTCGACCAGGTCGAACTGGTCCTGGGCCATCTGGATCCGCTCGTCGGTGGTGTAGGTCTCGGTCCGCGGCGCGGGCACCGGACGTTCGACCTCCCAGCTGAGCGGCGCGCGGTTCGCAGGGTCCTGGGCCATGAGGTCGTGCAGCACCGATGTGCCGGTGCGCGGCTGGCCGACGATGACGACCGGCCGTTCGACTCGCTGCTCGGCCACGGCGGGGTGGTCCTTGCGCCACTGCTCGAGCTGGAGCCGGTTGGTGAGGTTCGACACGACCCCACCCGACGCGACCATCACGCCGGTGTCGTTGAGCTGCGCGGTCGACACGTACGCGTCGAGCACGCGATCGAGCCCCTCCTCCCAACCCGGTGCACCGAAGTCGTCGAGCCCCGTGGCCTCGACGGCCTCGGCGACGAGCCGGTCTCGCGTGAATCGACCTCGATCGGTCTCCTGGACTGACATGGTTCCCCCCTTGTCACTACGGATCTGGTTGCCTGCGAGCGGACCGCTACACGGTCATCGCCCCCAGGTACTTCTGCACGAGCGCCGGCAGGTCCCCCGTGCCGTCGGTCTCGAGCCACTCGTCCCGGGCGAAGCGGATCGCCGCCATGTTCATCGCGGCGGCCATGCGTGGCCGCGGGTCGCCCTCGACGAGATCGGTGAACCGCGGAGCGATCAGCTCGGCGATCGACTCCTCCCAGTCCACGTAGAACTGCAGCGTCCACGCCCGCATCGCCGGGGTCTCGGTCGACAGGACGGCCTGTTCGTGCACCTCGTGCAGATCGGAGCCGAGCCCCGCACCGATGGCGGCCTGCGCGGCGCGGAGCGCCTCGAGCGGGCCGAGCTCGGGCGGGAGCTCGCTCAGCGCGGCGGCCAGCACGAAGACCGCCACCTCGGACAGACCGGTCGCGATGGCCAGCTCCTTCGACTCGAAGTAGCGGAAGAACGTCGCCCTGCCGACGTGCGCGGACTCGGCGATCTCGTCGACGGTCGTCTCGGCGATGCCCTGCGCGGTGGCCAGCTCGACCGCCGCGGCGGCGATGCGGCGACGGGTCTCGACCCGCTTGCGCTCGCGCAGACCCGGCTCACGCCCTCCGGCAGCTTCCCGTGAGACCACGTTTCGAGCCATCGTCTCGAATGGTACGGAGTATCATCTTCGCGAACAAGAGGTGACGCCCGACACAGTGCGGGAAGCTCACCGATCACGACGTCAACAGGGGGACGACGATGAGAGCACTCCAGGTCACACGCCACGGCGAACCGGGCGAGGTGCTCGCCGTGGACGACGTCGACGTGCCCGAGCCCGGCGACGGCGAGGTGCGGATCCGGGTGGCGAGCGCGGCGTTGAACTTCAACGACATCGCCCGTTGTCGAGGCACCCTGGTCTCGGTGTCGAAGGAACCGCCGTTCACCCTCGGCATGGACCTCTGCGGCGTCGTCGACGCAGCCGGCTCCGGCGCAGAGCACCTGGTCGGCCGCAGGGTGGTCGCCATCTCGAAGGACGCGCTCGAGGGCATCGCGGAGTACGCCATCGCCCCCGCAAGCGCCGTGTTCGACGCGCCGCCCGAGCTCGACGACGACGAGGCGGCAGCGTTCCTCATCCCGTTCCACACCACGCACCTGGCGTTGTTCCGACGAGGCCGCCTGGTCGAGGGCGAGACGCTGCTCGTGCACAGCGGCGCGAGCGGGCTGGGCACCGCCGCGATCCAGCTGGGCGTCGCTGCGGGAGCACGGGTCATCGCCACGGTGTCGAGCGCCGAGAAGGCCGAGCTGTGCCGGTCGCTCGGCGCGGACCTGGTCATCGACCACACCCAGGAGGACTTCGTCGATGCCGTGTTCGCCGCGACCGACGAGGTCGGCGCCCACGTCGTGTGCGACCTCGCCGGCGGCGACTTCGTCGGCCGCTCGTGGCAGGTCACCGCGAGAGAGGGTCGCTACCTGGCGGTCGGCTTCAGCGACGACGACGAGAACGGCATGACGGGCCGACCGCTGCGCATGGCCAGCATCGGCAACATCTCGATCATCGGGGTGCTCGGCGCGTGGGTCGACGACCTCGACCCGGGCATGCGGCGCTTCGGGTTCAACCCCTTCACCAGGGCCGACGGCGACGAGGTGCACGCCGATCTGCTGCGATTGATCGCGGCGGGTCGCATCCGCCCCCACGTCGGACGCGTCGTGTCGATGGAGCAGGCCGGCGCCGCGCTCGATGACCACGTCGAGCGCCGCTCGGTCGGACGCACCGTGGTCCGCGTCGCCTCGGACTGACCTCGCCGGCTCAGACCAGGTCGGCGACGGTGATCTGCTCGAGCGCGGCCTCGACGCCGCTACCGATCTCGTTCCACACCGGCGAGCTCGGCGTGACACCTTCGCCGTCGCGCCCGACGCGCACGTCGACGATGCGACCCTCGATCGCGACCACCACATCACCGAGCGAGATGTGCTCCGGCGCCCGCCCCAGCCGGTAGCCGCACTCGACACCGCTCCCCCGCCGGGCGTCGAGCACGCCGGCGCGGCTCAGCTGCGTCATCG
>JAFAFN010000409.1 GCA_023423475.1 Actinomycetes bacterium
GGTAGAGGTCGTCGAGCATCTCACCGATCAGGTCGGCCTTGTCCTGTCGCTTCACCGGCGCCGACCCTAGCGATCGTCGTGCGCCCCGATCGACGCCCTGTCGACTCGGGGTCGCCAACGTTGGCCAGATTCCGACACCGACGGCCCGCAATCGGCCCCTCAGCCGCCGAGCGCGTCACATTCGGGACAACGTTCGACGGCCGGAGGGAGGGACGTCGAATCGGCGGGCTCAGCGGCGTGGTGGGAGGGGCACCAGCGCGCTGGTGCGCCGGGCGTACTCGGCGAACCCGGGGCGACGTTCGGTGCTGCGACCATCGAGCATGGGGATCGAGGCCCCGAGGAACATGGCGACCATCGCGATCGGACCGATCACCGTCCACCACCAACCCGGTGCGGCCGACAGCCCGAAGAGCCACAGCGACGTCCAGAACAAGGTCTCGCCGAAGTAGTTCGGGTGCCGGGAGTACCGCCACAAGCCGTACTCCATGATCTGACCCGGTTGCTTCGTGCGGGCGAAGCGACGCATCTGCTCGTCGGCCACGAACTCGAGCACGACCGCGGTGAGTCCGACGACCAGGGCGACCACGTCGAGCACCCCGACGGCGTTCGTCCCTTCCTGCAGCGCGGGGATCAGCGACAGTGAGCCGAGCAGCACGATGCAGCACGGGCCCAGGTGCACCGCCACCAGCGACATCAACAGCTTGGGGCCCTTCGTGTAGAGGTCGAGGTAGCGCCAGTCCTCGTGCGACAGGCCGACCCAGTCGCGGGCCCAGTTGCTCGTCAGTCGGATCGCCCAGAGCCATACCACGGCCATGACGACGATCGTGCGCAGCGTCGGTACGTCGAGCTCCGCCCACGACGCCAACAGGACAGCGGCGACGGGTGGCAACACGCTCCACCACGCGTCGAACATCGAGCCGTTGTCGATGGCGATGGACCAGCAGTAGATCACCAGCGCCGAGGCGACATAGGCGCCCGCCAACGCCGACACCGGGCGATCCGGGCCGATGGCCTCGGCGACCAACCAGGCGACGCCGCACGCGAGCAGATAGGCGACGGTCACGATCGCGAATGAGCCGGCCCGACCCAGCCGTTCGGTGAACGCCCTGCCGCTCATCGCGTCGAACCCCGTCGTCGGATCACGACCCAATGCTCGCGGACGGGATCGCCACCGCTCGGGATGCCGGAGACGACGCCGCGAGGCCCGCCGCGAAACTCCCGGGCGATCAGCCGGTCGACGCCCGTACGATGGTCGACGTGTTGCAGTCCATCTTCCGCTGATCCGAACGAACACCCCGTTGCCGCTCCTGTCCCGCAGGTGCGGTCGCCGCGCCCGAGGGGCAGCGGCCGAGTGTGTTCGTGATCAAGCGTCCGGAGTGCCCGAAGGCCCCGACGCAGCGGAGGAATAAATGTCAGTCGGTCTCGACAACCCGGCGCGCGGTCGCGCCCAGCTGGTCGTCAAAGGTGTCCGTGTCGTCCGAGGAGGTCGGACCGTGCTCGACGCGGTCGGCCTCTCGATCGCGCCCGGTGCGCGGGTCGGACTCGTGGGCGAGAACGGTCGCGGCAAGTCGACCCTGCTGCACGTGCTGGACGGAACGCTCACGCCGGACGCAGGGCAGGTCCGGCGGGTGGGCTCGGTCGGCGTCGCCGAACAGGAGATCGCCGCCGCCGTCGGTCGCACCGTCGGGGAGCTCATCGACCTCGAGCTCGTCGCGGTGCGCGACGCGCTCCGGTCGCTGGACCTCGCTGCCGTCGCCCTGGCGGACGGAGGCCCCGATGCGGACAGCCGTTACGCCGCCGCCCTCGACGTCGCCACGTCGCTCGACGCGTGGGACGCGGACCGACGCGTCGAGGTCGCGCTCGACGCGCTCGGTGCTCCGGGCGACCGTGGCCGAGCGCTGTCGACGTTGTGAGTCGGACAGCGCTACCGGATCCGCCTCGCCTGTCTGCTCGGCGCGGGGCATGACTTCCTGCTGCTCGACGAGCCGACCAACCACCTCGACGACCACGGACTCGACTTCCTCGCCGAGGCCCTCCGGACGACCGCGGCCGGCGTGGTCCTGGTCAGCCACGACCGTGTGCTGCTGTCGCAGGTCGTCACCGATGTCGTCGACCTCGATCCCACACGTGACGGCCGGCTTCGTCGCTACGGCGGTGGCTACGACGGCTACGTCCAGGGCCGGGCCGCCGAGCTCGTCCGCTGGGCGCAGGAGCACGAGCAGCACCGTGCCGAGGGACTCCGGCTGAAGGAGGACCTGTCGACCGCGCAGAACCGTCTGCAGTCCGGTTGGCGACCACCGAAGGGCACCGGCAAGCACCAGCGGGCGACTCGGGCACCCAGTGCGGTACGAGCAGTTCGCCGGCGCCTGGAGGACCTGAGCGAGCACGAGACCTCGGAACCGCCCACGCCGCTGGTGCTCCGGGCACCTGCCGGCGCGATCCTGCCCGGAACGACACTCGTCGACGCGTCGGGCATCGGCGTGCCCGGACGTCTCACGCAGCCGGTCTCGCTCCACCTCGAGTCAGGTGACCGTCTGCTCGTCGTCGGCCCCAACGGCACGGGCAAGTCGACGCTCCTCCGGGTGCTCGGCGGAGAGCTGCCGCCCGCAGAGGGATCGATCCGACGCGCGTCGAACGCCCGCATCGTGACGGTCGCCCAGGAGTCGCCGCCGTCGGGGAGCGAGCCGGCCCGCCTCGTCTACGAACGGACCCTCGTCCGGATGGTCGACGCGGGGAGTGCGGCACCCGACCCGCCGTCGCTCACCTCGCTCGGCCTGCTGCCGTCCGCAGTGCAGGGGCGGCCCGTCGACGAGCTGTCGATGGGGCAGCGGCGGCGTCTGGATCTGGCGATCGGCCTGGCGGCGCGCCCTCATCTGCTGCTGCTCGACGAGCCGACCAACCACCTCTCGATCGCTCTCGTCGACGAGCTGACCGAGGCGCTCCGGGCGACGGACTCGGCGGTGGTGATCGCCACCCACGATCGTTGGATGCGCCGTCAGCTCGACGACTGGCCCACGCTGTCGATGTCCTGAACTCTCGATGTCGCGAGTCGTCCGACGCTCGGGCGGGCGCACCGGGTCGAGGCCCCCGGTCGATACGGTGGACGGCGATCGAGCGGAGGGATCGACATTGGGAAGGGATCGAAGCGCATCACGGCGCACGGCCGCGCTCGCTGCGCTGTGCATCACCGCGGCGTTGGTGGGCGCAGCCTGCTCCTCGGGTGAGCCCGCCGCCGCGTCGGGCGGACGGTCGTCGGGATCCGAGGTGCCGCTGCGGCCGCCGTGGGCGACCACCGAGGTCCCGACGACGGCGACCTCCACGACGAGGCCCGCCAGCACCACGGCAGCGCCGACCACCGCCCCGCCGGCGACGGCCCCTCCTCGACCGGCGGGCACGGTCGTGACCCACATCGTCGACGGCGACACGCTCGACGTCAGCACCGGAGAACGGATCCGCCTGATCGGCATCGACACGCCCGAGCGTGGGCAGTGCGGATTCGGCGAGGCGGCCGCCGCGCTCGCTGCGATGGTCGACGGGCGAGAGGTGGTGCTCGTCAGCGGGGCCCGCGACGACACCGACCGCTACGGACGACTCCTGCGCTACGTCGAGGTCGACGGCGTGGACGCGAACCTGGAGATGATCCGCTCCGGTTGGGCCCGCTCCCGCTACGACAGCCGCGACGGCTACGGGCGTCACGCTCGTGAGGATGCATACGTCGCGGCTGACGTCGGCACCGCCCCACCGGCCGGCTGCGAGGCGCCACCGCCGGCAGCTCCGACGACCGTTGCCACCGCTCCACGACCGTTCGCTGGCGGGACGGGTAACGACCCTCGCTTCGGGACGTGCAAGGAGGCGAAGGCGAACGGGCTCGGCCCGTACATCCGGGGCGTCGACCCGGAGTACGACTGGTACCGCGACGCCGACGGTGACGGCGCGGTGTGCGAGTAGCTGCGGTCGCGCCTCGGAGGTGTGGTTTGACCTGCCCCCTCCGAGGGCACTGACTGCCCGAGCGTTGATCATCGAGACAGAGGAGCAGTCATGACCATCGGAGCAGCACTCGTCGTCGTGGTCGTCGGCGTACTGATCGCCGCATTCGCGAACTCGACCATCGGATTGATCGTCGCAGCGATCGGAGTGGTGGGACTCGTCCTCGCACTGGTGAGCACCTCCCGAGCACGTCTCTGACACACCACGCCACCGGAGCGAACAGCCCCCGAGTCCTCGCCCGGACCGGGGGCTGTTCCGCGTC
>JAFAFN010000449.1 GCA_023423475.1 Actinomycetes bacterium
GGCGGGGGGTTCACGGCGCTTACGACGAAGTTCTCCGACGCGGCGGTCCGCTACGGCAGCTCGGCGTCGGGGCTCAGCGGCTCGGCGCTCACGAACGCTCAGCGCTACTGCGCCGGCGACGGACACCCGGGATCGTCCGGGACGGCACCCGACACGACCTTCATCTTCCGCCAGCCCGACAACACGCCCTGGAACAACACCGACAATCCGTTGGTGACCTCGTGCCCGCCGGTCACCGTGCCCGGCTACAACTCGAAGTGGCAGAGCGGCTCCACGGCGCGGGCCCGCTACATCTACGACCTGTTGATGAACAACACAACCGGCAGGGTCGATGCCAACGACGGCGTGCTCACGTTCGCCGAGACGTTCCGACGATTCGCGACCTTCTGCTCGATCCCGGCCGGTCAGGTCCAGACGGGCAAGTACATCGTGCAGGTCCGGACCAACGCCAGGGCGGCCAGTCCGCAGGTGTACGACTCGACGATCGCGACCGCGGGACACAACAAGATGTCGTTCCGTGCGGGCTTCGGGACGACCGGACCGACCAACCTCGACGGCGGCAACGTCACGGTCGCTGCGCTCGGCCGACTCCCGATCTTCGCCAACGCGACGGGCGCCGACACCAAGTTCTACCTGGCCAGGGTGCTGCCGTACGACGCAGGTCGCACGCTGCGGATCAACCTGTTCGACATGGGCGAGGGTTCTTCACCCGGCTCGCTCCAGGTCCTGCCCCCCACCGAGTTCGCCGCGACGTTCAGGGGATGTGCGATCACGAGGGACGACAGCGCCAGCCTCACGGTGAACGCCAACACGTGCACGCTCAGCAACGTCGGTGGCTCGTCGAACACCTTCGATGGTCGATTGCTGACCCTCGACGTACCGATCCCTGCCAACTACGACTGCGACGACCACCTGCCGACGGGCTGCTGGATCAAGATCAAGGCTGCCTACCCGGCTACGGCGACGGTGAACGACGCGACCACGTGGTCCGCCGCGATCCTCGGCAACCCGGTCCGACTCGTCGAGTAGCGAGCCGTCGCGTCCTGCGCGACGAGCTCAGTCGGCCAGGGAGCGCTGCGCTTCCCACTCGGCGATGCGCTCGCCCATCGGCGTCGAGGGTGGCGCGTCGACGAAGGGCCACAGCTCCTCGGCGATGCGACGCCAGTTCGCCCGGGCGCCCAGGTCGCCGAACAGCGCGTACAGCCCCAGGTTGATGCGCTGGATGATCACCATCGAGCCGGGCAGGTTCGCCTGCTTCATCACCTCGGCGTGCGGGCTGCTGAGGTCGAAGAACCTCCGCACCGACTCCGAGGAGTACTCGGGGGTGATCTCCATCTCGACGTCGTCCATCACGAACTCGTAGAAGTGACCGAAGTAGTCAGCGAGCAGCTCGTCGTCGATGTCGAGGCCCGGCGGCAGGATGCCGATGCGTTCGACGACCTGCTTGAAGCGCGCGATGTCGTGCTCGAGCACGATCGCCACGATCATCTCCTCGAAGACCGCGACCTCGTCGGGTGTGAAGCGCTTGCACAGGCCGTAGTCGAGGAACGTGATGTGCCCGCCGGGACGGAACAGGTAGTTGCCGGGGTGCGGATCGCCGTTGAAGGCGTGCAACCGGTAGATGCCGCCGAAGGCGAAGCGGTAGAGGCTCTCGGCGGTCAGCTGGCGTTCCTCGTCGCTCCAGTCGACCACGTCGGCGAAGCGGACACCCTCGGCGAACTCGGTGGTCAGCACGCGCTCCGATGACAGCTCGTCGACGACCTCGGGCACGTGGAAGTACGGGTGGCCGCGGTAGGCATCCGCGAAGAGTCGCTGGTTGTCGGCCTCCTGGCGGTAGTCGAGCTCCTCGACGAGCCGGACGGTGATCTCCTCGACGATCGGCTTGGGGTCCATGCCGGGGAACAACATTCCCATCATCTGGAAGAGCAGGTCGGTGTTCTCGAGGTCCGCGGCGACGGCGTCGCCCACCCCCGGGTACTGGACCTTGACCGCCACTTCGCGTCCGTCGTGGGTCCGGGCCCGGTGCACCTGGCCGATCGACGCCGACGCGATCGGCTGGCGGTCGAACCGCTCGAAGAGCTGCTCGGGACCGCCGCCCAGCTCGTCCCGCAGCATCTGCTCGACGAGCTCGTACGACATCGGCGGCGCATCGGCCTGGAGCTGGGCGAGTGCCTCTCGAACCGGCTCGGGCAGACCTTGATCGAGGTAGCTGGCCATCTGGCCGAGCTTCATCATGGCGCCCTTCATGTTGCCGAGGGTCTCGGCGACCTGTTCGGCGGAGCGCAGCTCGAACTCGGCTCGCAGCTCCTCACGGCGCTCCTCGGACGCGAGCGCGCCCTTGGCCTTCATCTCGACGAAGTTGGAGCCGGTCCGTGCGCCGATGCGGGCGAGCTCCGCCGTGCGCCGTGCACGGTTGGTGGAGATGCCCGCTCCCCCACCCGATCGGGGGTCGACGCCGCGCCCGCGGCGCTGCAGTGCGACCGCTCCCAGCACCGCCCCGGCAACTGCCACGGCTCCGAGCGCGACGGCTCGCGATCGACGTGTTCCGCCCACGGCGGCTCCCCCTTCCGCTCGACCCGCTCGCCACCACCCCACGTGGTTCCGGGTGCGGTGGGGGCCGGGGGGCCCCGCCCC
>JAFAFN010000421.1 GCA_023423475.1 Actinomycetes bacterium
CGAGCTGCCGCACGAGGCGGGGAGTCGACCGAGTGCGCTCGCGGCGCCGGCGCGGGCGCAGGGGCGGGAGCCGGAGCCGGCGGCGAGGCCAGCGACGCGACCGGCGCGGGCGCCGGTGCCGGGGCGGGGGCCGGAGCAGCGGTCGTCGTGGGGGCGACGGTCGTGACCGGGATGGTGGTGCTCGTCGGCGATCGCAGCGAGGCGAGCGTCGCGTCGGTCAGGGCGACCGCCCCGACCCGACGACTGTCGACCACCGGTTCGGGACCGCTGGTGGCACCCACCACCGACGCGGCACCGAAGCCGATCAGCGCGCCGCCAGCGATGGCGACCTTCCAGTTGGCCAGCTTCGAGATGACCGGGTTCCTGGTTCCTTCGTTCACGGTGTTCCTCCTGTCTCGGACGTCGAGGTCGACGTCGTGGGGTTCGTCTCCAGTTCTCCCGCGCCACGATGAGACGCCGATGGCCCGGTTCTGAGACTTCTCTCACGGGCGGTGGTCCGTTCACGGGTGGCGTCCACACGGCCGGCACGGGCGAGCGGCAGCAGCGCTTCGGCGGCGTCGATCCGGTCGTCGGTCGCCCGTCGCCAGTCGGCGTCGCACGCGCGGTACGGACCGGTCGCGAGCGACAGGGTCGCCGCAGCAGCCCGTCGCGTGACCTCGTCGGGGTCGAGTCCGAACACACCGGCGAGCTGGTCGACACCGTCGACCCAGCGACGCACCCGGCGCCGCGCCTCCGGCGCCGCCAGAGTGCAGCCGAGGCTCACGACGTGGCCGATCAGGTTGCCGAGGTCGTCGGCCCGGTCACCCACCCCGACGTCGTCGAGGTCGAGCAGGCCGACGATCCCGCCCGCGCCGTCGGTCACGACCTGTGCGTCGTGCAGGTCGCCGTGCACGGTCACGTCCGCGCCGATCGCGCCCGGGTCACCCCGACGCTCGACGTCGAGACGCTGGTGCAACGAGCGGAGCCGCTGGTCCCAGTCGGGTGCGACGGCGACGAGGGACTCGACGTGCGAGGTCACGTCGCGCAGGGGTCGACGTCGGGCGGGTGTCGGCCCCAGGTCGACCCCGGCAAGTGCGTCGAGCACGGGTGCCAGCGCGATCGCCGCGGCCGGGTCGGGTCGCTGAGCGGAGTCGACGAACCGGTCACGGAGCGACGGGCCCTCGAGTGCCGAGAGCACGAGCAGGCCGGCGGCCTCGTCGTGGTGCAGGACCTCGGGGACCGGGACCCCGGCGTCGTGCAGGCGACGATGGGTCTCGGCGAGCGCGGCGGTGCGTGAGGGACGCAGCACCTTGACCCACACCGTCGAGCGCCCCCCGTCGATGCGGACCACGGCCCGCCGTCCCGGCCGGTAGCTGGCCACGGTCGGAACGATGCCGCCGCCGACCAAGGCACCGAGCACCTTCTCGGCGAGCTCCGGCACGACGACGTGCACCAGCGAGGGCAGCGCCGGGTCGAAGGGGTAGCGCCACAGGCCGACCTCCATCGGCTCACCGGCACCGTCGTCCGCCACGAGCACGGCGGCGCCCTGTGGCGGCCCGTCGGTCGAGGTGGCCGCCACCAGCAGCTCGTCGGTGGCGCTGCCGTCGCTCCAGGTGAGCGAGCTCTCGTAGCTCACCGTGCAGGAGCGTCCGGGGTCGTGGCTCACCTGCGAGATTCGGCTGTCGCCCACCGTCGCGCCGAGCTCGGCGCCGACCGCGGCCAGCATCGGCTCGGCGGCCGACCCCGTCAGGTGCAGCACCGCACGGAGGATCGGATCGCTCAGCTCGCCGGGGCCGTCGATCGACGTCATGCACGCAGCGTCCGCGCGAGCGGTGACAGCCACATGGGACCTCGATGAGGATCGTCTCATCCACGCCCGCTCGGCGGGCGGCGTCGATCGCGAGTCGACCGGGCGTCAGACGGTGAGCCGGTACCCCATGCCCCGGACCGTCTCGATGACCGACGGCCCGAGCTTCTTGCGGAGGTAGCGCACGTAGACGTCGACGACGTTCGAGCCGGGATCGAAGTCGTAGCCCCAGACGTGGCTCAACAGCTGTTCACGGCTGAGCACCTGGTCGGGGTGGCGCATCAGCGTCTCGAGCAGCGCGAACTCCCGCGAGGTGAGCTCGACGGTGCGTTCGCCGCTCGCCGCCCGACGAGTGCGGAGATCGAGGGTGACCGACCCGGCGGCGAGCACCGTCGTCTCGTTGGTCGGCTCGTCGTCGCGGAGTCGGACCCGGATGCGGGCGAGCAGCTCCTCGAACCGGAACGGCTTGGTGACGTAGTCGTCCGCACCGCTCTCGAGCGCGCTGACCGTGTCGCCGACGCCGTCGCGTGCGGTCAGCACGACCACCGGGAGGCGCTCACCGCGGCCCCGCAGCTGACGCAGCACCTCGTGGCCGTCGAGGCCGGGAAGGCCCAGGTCGAGGATCAGCAGGTCGAACTCGCCGTCGCGGGCGTAGGCCAGCGCGTCGGGCCCGGTAAACACGGCGGTGGTCACATAGCCGCTCGAACGCAGACCCTTCTCGAGGAACGAGACGATGCGCTCCTCGTCCTCGGCGATCAGGATGCGGGGCACAGGGGCTCCTTCGTGGTCGTCACGTCAGGTCCTCGTCGTCGTCGGTCGACATGGGGATCGAGACGACGAACCGTGCGCCGCCGCCCGGCGGGTCCTCGAGCTCGACCCGGCCGCCGTGGGCCTCGGCGATCGCGGTCACGATGGCGAGCCCGAGTCCGGTGCCCTCGGGTCGCTCCGAGCGGCTGCCCGAACCGCGTGAGAACCGACGGAACAGGTGCTCGCGCACGTCGGGGGCGACACCGGGGCCGTGGTCGCGGACCGAGCAGCGGACCTCGTGGGCGACCTCGTCGGCGACGACGGCGAGCTCGATCCGGGAGCCGTCCTCGGTGTGCTGCACGGCGTTGGCGGACAGGTTGACCATCACCTGGGTCAGGCGCTGCTCGTCGGCCTCGATGATCACCTCGCCACGACGCGGCGCGTCGAGCAGCGCCCAGTCCCGGTCGCCGAGCTGTTCGACCCGGGCGAGCAGGCCCTCGGCGAACTCGCCGACGTCGACCAGTGCGGGCGACAGGAAGTCGGGCCGACTCGCCGAGGCGACGAGCAGCAGCTCGTTGACGTAGCGGCCCATCCGGTCGAGCTCGTCCAGGCACAGCGCGACGGTCTCGGCGCGTGCGGCAGGGTCGTCGTCGAGCAGTTCGAGGTGACCCTGCACGATGGTGATCGGCGTGCGCAGCTCGTGTGCCACGTCGTCGAGCACCTCTCGCTGGTCCGCGAAGCCCCGTTCGAGTCGATCGAGCATGTCGTTGAAGGCACCACCGAGCCGGGCGAGCTCGTCGTCGCCCTCGACGTCGAAGCGCGCCGTCAGGTCGTTGTCGGAGATCCGGCGAGAGGTGTCGGTGAGCTCCTCGACCGGTCGCAGCACCCGTCGGGCGAGGCCGAGCGCGACCAGCGCCGCGGCGGCGAGCACCAACAAGCCGACCCCGCCGATCACACGGACGGCCCGGTCGACCTCGGCGAGCACGTCGTGGGGGAAGATCGCGACGACGAAGACGCCGGCGGTCGCACCGTCGACGTCGCGCAACGGCACGGCGAGCGTGCGGGCAGCAGTCTCACCCGAACCCACGTCCAGACGCAGCGGTTCCTCGAGCGCGGCCCACCGGGCGACCAGATCGGGATCGTCGGTCAGGTCGTCGGGCCCACGGGTCTCGAGGTAGGGCTGACCGTCGACGATCGTCAGGAAGACCTCGCCCTCGGACGGGACGTTGCGGGCGAGGAACGTGTCGAAGATCGCCGCGGCGTCCGCGCCGAACTGCTCGCCGGTCTCGGGATCGACGCCACCGGCGAGCCGTCGGAGCTCCTCGACCTCTTGTTCGAGCGAGGACTCGATGCCACGGTCGGCCTGCAACAGCAGCACCTGACGCACCACGAGGAGCGAGACCACGAGCGCACCCGCGACCAGGAGCACGTACCCGAGCACGACCCGGCCACGGATGCCTCGCAAGCCGCTCGACAGACCGCGCCCGGTGCGTCCCGCCGCCGCGCGCACCCGGCCGGCGGCACCGGCCACGTCGGGAACGGGGATGCGGACGACCACCTCTCGGGTGCTCTCCTCGGGACGCTCTGGGCGTTCGGAGTCGTCGGCGGCCGCCGTCGCCAGCGGCAGCTGCTCGGTGGGCGCGTCCGACCCGGGGACCGCTGGTTGACGACGGGTGGGGTCAGTCATCGTCATCGTCGTCCCCGGCGTCATCGCTGTCGTCGTCGTCATCGTCGTCGTCGGAGGGCCGGAACGTCGGCGACGGAGCCGGCGCAGGCGCTCGCGGCGTCGCCGCCGGCGGACGTGGTGCGGGGGCCGGCGCGGGAGCAGGCGCGGGAGCCGGCGGTGGAGGTGGTGCCGGCGGCGCGGTCGTGGTCGGCGCCGCCGTCGTCGTCGTGGGCGCAGTGGTGGTGGGAGCGGTCGTGGTGCTCGCCGGACCGCGGAGCTCGATCGGAGCCACGTCGGTCGCACGGACCGGGCCGTCCGAGCGCGCCGCGCCCGCCACGCCGGCGCCGATGACGGCGGCGACGAGCATCAGGACGAAGAAGTGGACCGGCCGCACCGGCACAGGATCCGCCCTGCAGGAGTGGTTCCGGATGAGATCACGATGAGAAGTCTCTCATCGTGATCCGAGGTTCGGTCAGCGGCAGACGCCGTCGGCCTTCGCCGCCGCAGCGGACGCCCGGGCCACGGCGGTCGCCACGTCGGGGTCGAACACCGACGGGATGATGTGGTCCGCGGACAGGTCCTCGGGCTTCACCGTGTCGGCGATCGCCTCGGCCGCCGCGACCTTCATGTTCTCGGTGATGCGCCGGGCACCGGCGTCGAGCGCACCGCGGAAGATGCCGGGGAAGGCGAGCACGTTGTTGATCTGGTTCGGGAAGTCCGACCGACCGGTCGCGATCACCGCGGCGACGTCCTGGATCAGCTCGGGGCGGATCTCGGGGTCGGGGTTGGCCATCGCGAACACGATCGGATCCTTCGCCATGCCGATCACGTCCTCGCGGGTGATCAGGTCCGGGCCCGACAGTCCGATGAACACGTCCGCGCCGGGCATGACCTCGGCGATCGAACCCGAGAGGCCCTCGGGGTTCGTGTTCTCGGCGAACCACTGCTTGGACTTGTTGAGCCCGTCGCGCCCGGTGTGCACCGCA
>JAFAFN010000487.1 GCA_023423475.1 Actinomycetes bacterium
GTGCTGCACCGTCGTGGCGGCGTCGCCAACTACGCAGTGATCGCCCAAGCGACCGGCATGCCGCTCGGGCGGGTCGGCGGCTTCCTGGCGATCCTCACCCGCGTGCTGAACGTCGACGGCTTCGGCGTGCTCACGGTCGACGCGACCGCCCAGGAGGCACGACTCGACGAGGCGCTGCTGCGCGCCCAGTTCCTCGGCGGTGCTTCGTGAACGCTCCTGCTCCCAGCAAGGCTCGCCGTGACGAGGTCATCGATGCGCTGCGGCGCGGCACGGTGCCGGCACGGGGCCTCGACCTGTTGGCCGTCGGTCTGGACCGCTTCGGTCCCTCCATCGACGAAGAGTTGGCTCGGGCGGCCAGCGGCGCGGGGGTGTTCAAGTGCATCCGCGGCGAGTGGGGATCGGGCAAGACCTTCGCCTCACGGTGGATCGCCGATCGTGCCCGTCGGGCTGGGTTCGTCACGAGCGAGATCCAGATCTCCGAGACCGAGACGCCGCTGCATCACCTCCAGACCGTGTATCGCCGCCTCGTCGAGCGCCTCGCCGTCGGCGACGGTGACACCGGCGCGTTCCGATCGCTGATCGACGGCTGGTTCTTCGTGCTCGAAGAAGACGTCCTGGCTGACGGCACGATCGACGAACACGACGAAGCCGCCCTGGCTGCAGCAACCGACCGTCTCGTCGAAGCGCGACTGTCCGACGTCAGCCGCACCAACCCCACGTTCGCCACCGTGCTGCGCTCCTACCGGCGAGCCATGCTCGAGGGCGACCTCGCGACCGCTGATGGCCTGGTGGCGTGGCTCGGAGGACAGCCGAACGTCGCCGCATCGGTGAAGCGGTACGCCGGCATCAAGGGCGACATCGACCACGCCGGCGCACTGTCGTTCCTGCAGGGCCTGCTCACCGTGGTGCGCGACTCGGGCAACAGCGGTCTGCTCGTCATCATCGACGAGGTCGAGACGCTGCAACGGGTCCGCTCGGACACCCGTGACAAGTCGCTCAACGCGCTACGTCAGCTCATCGACGAAGTCGACGGCGGACGCTTCCCCGGGCTGTACCTGCTCATCACCGGCACCCCGGCGTTCTTCGACGGGCCCCAGGGTGTGCAACGTCTGGCTCCGCTCGCGCAACGACTCGCCGTGGACTTCTCCGGCGACCCGCGCTTCGACAACCCGCGAGCCGTGCAGATCCGGCTGGCGGGGTTCGACCACGACCGGCTCGTCGAACTCGGCACGAACGTCCGCCACGTGTACGTCGCGGGAGCGGAGGAGCCCGAGCGGGTCGCTCGACTGGTCGATGACCGCTACGTGTCGGACCTCGCTGATGCGGTCGCCGGGAAGCTCGGCGGTCAGGTCGGCATCGCTCCGCGCCTGTTCCTCAAGAAGCTCGTCGGCGACGTGATGGACAAGGTCGACCTGCACGACGAGTTCGACCCGCGCGAGCACTACCAGCTCACCGTCGGCGACGCCGAGCTGCTCGACGTTGAGCGCAACATGCAGCGTGGCGGCTCGATCGACGACATCGAGCTCGATCTGGGCACCGGCAACCTGTGAGTCAGGGCTTCGATGCGCTGCATCCGATCGTGCAGCACCACATCGTCAACAGCCTCGGCTGGCGAGAACTTCGACCGCTTCAGGAGGAGGTGATCGCTCCCATCCTGAACGGCGAGCACGTACTCGCGCTGGCCCCCACCGCAGGTGGCAAGACCGAAGCAGCGATCTTCCCGATCCTGACCCAGATCCTCGCCGAGTCCCGACCGGGCCTGTCGACGTTGTACCTCTGCCCGCTGCGAGCGCTGCTCAACAACCTGCACGTCCGTCTCGAGCAGTACGCATCGTTCGTCGGACTGCGCGTCGGCCTGTGGCACGGCGACATCGGCGCCGCCGCTCGACGGCGCATCCTCGAAGACCCGCCCGAGATCCTCCTCACCACACCCGAGTCGCTCGAGGCGATGCTCCTGTCGGTGAAGACGGACCATCGCAGCGTGTTCCGGAACCTTCAGACCGTGGTGATCGACGAAGTCCACGCGTTCGGTGGCGACGACCGTGGGTGGCACATGCTCGGCGTGCTCGAGCGACTCTCTGCGGTTGCAGGCCGAGACCTCCAGAGGATCGGCCTCTCGGCGACGGTCGGAGATCCGGACCGACTGCTGAGCTGGTTGGTCGGCGGCAGCACAGCTCCGCGACAGGTTGTGGCGCCCGACGCCGGCACCTCCACAAGCGTGCCCGACATCACCATCGACCACGTCTGCAACACAGCGAACGCAGCGATCGTGATCTCCCGGCTCCACGCCGGCGAGAAACGGCTCGTGTTCGTCGACTCGCGCTCCGGAGTCGAGTCACTCGCTGCTGAACTCAGATCGCGCGACGTCACCACGTTCGTTTCCCACGCATCGCTCTCGGTCGATGAACGTCGCCGCGCCGAGCAGGCCTTCGCCGAGGCGCGCGACTGCGTGATCGTCTCCACCAGCACGCTCGAGCTCGGCATCGACGTCGGCGACCTGGACCGGGTCATCCAGATTGACAGCCCCGCAACGGTCGCGTCGTTTCTCCAGCGACTCGGCCGCACCGGCCGTCGAGCAGGCTCGACGCGCAACATGTTGTTCCTCACCACCGGAGATGGACTTCCGTTGCTGCAGGCCGCCGGACTGATGCAGCTGTGGAGCACCGGCTACGTGGAACCGGTCGAAGCTCCGCCGCTCCCGCTTCACCTGCTGGCCCATCAGCTGCTGGCGTTCGCAATCCAGGAAGGACGGATCGGACGGAACCTCTGGCAGGACGTGCTCGGGCGGCTCCCTGCGTACGCCGACGCGATCGAATCCGGCGATGCGGACCAGATTGTCGAACACCTCGTCGAGACGGGGATGCTCGTCGACGATCGCGGGATGCTGTCGATCGGCCCGGAGGGGGAGCGCAGCTACGGGTTCCGTCACTTCATGGAGCTCACCTCGGTGTTCACCTCACCGCCGACCTTCGTCGTGCGTCACGGGGCGAACGAACTCGGCCACCTCGATCCCACTGCGTTGCTCACCAACGACCGCAGCTACGCGACCGTGTTGCTCGCCGGTCGGAGTTGGAAGATCACCAGCATCGACTGGGACCGGAAGTTCGCCTGGGTCGAGCCGTCGGACCAAGCCGGCCGGTCACGCTGGTTCGGCGCCGGACGATCGCTCAGCGCTGAACTGTGCGATGCGATGCGCACGGTGGCGAGTGGCATCGATCCTGCCGGTGTCACGCTGACCGAGCGGGCACGCGCTGGGATGACGGAGGCCAGAAGCGAGTTCCGGTTCGCCCAACCCGGCCGAACCTCTGTGGTGATCGAATCGACGAGAGCACGGTGGTGGACCTGGGCCGGTCAACGAGCCAACGCGTCCCTCGCGGACGCCTTAGGAGACGTCGCAGCGTCGAGGGGCGATGACCTCTCGATCGGACTCGACCCCCTCGCTGCGTCGACCGCAGCGGTGAAGGAGAAGCTGTCGTCGCTGCACCCCGACACCCTGCCGACTCCGAGCATCGCCGCCGAGTTCGCCGAGCACATGAAGTTCTCCGACTGCTTGCCCGGCCCACTGGCGACCGAGGTCGCCCGGCGACGGCTCATCGATCCTGCGGGAGTCGAGCGCGTCCTCGGCGAACTGACAGCCGGGACGAGCGAGACCTGAAACTCCGCAGAGGTCGATGGAGGTGGTCGGTGTCGGGCGGGCCCCCTGCCCGCCCGCCCCCGCCGCCA
>JAFAFN010000536.1 GCA_023423475.1 Actinomycetes bacterium
GTTGAGGCCGGCGCCGACGTCGGGCGGCACCTCGAGGCGCTCGAACGGATTGGCCGCGAAGAGCACCGCGAGGGCCAGCACCGCCGAGACGGCTCCGGCGGCGCGAGCGACCGGGGTCCGTCGCCCCCGGGCCGCGAACGCGAGCACGGTCACGACCACCGCCGCCCAGCACACGAGCGATCCCCGAGGGCCTGCCCAGGCGCCAGCCGCCCGGAGGAGCAAGGGGACCTCGTCACGTGTCAGGCGGCCGACCTCGACGAGACGCAGGTCGACGCTGACGAATCGCCACACCAGCCAGACGAGGGCGAGCAGCCACGCTGCTGCAGCGACCCGTGCCCCGACGATCGCCCACCGAGGTCGCAGCGCGGCGACGGCGCCGGCGGCGAGTCCCACGACCACCGCGAGGCTCCCCAACGCGTCGATCGTCGGCATCAGCGTCGGTTCAGCCGAGGTCCCGCGGATGGCGACGGCACCAGTCGACCATCGCCGTCACGCCGTCGACGAGCGAGGTCGACGGCGACCACCCGAGCACCCGTGCAGCCAGTTCGGACGAGCCGCCGGTGCGTCGAGCATCACCCGCGGCAGCAGGACGACGGTCGAGCCGAACCTCGGTCCCGATGATCGACCCGACGAGCTCGATGAGCTGGCTCATCGAGACCGTCTCGTCGTTGGCGACGTTGACGAACGACCCCGGCGGGGGATCGGCGAACAGCGCGGCGACGTTCGCGTCGACGACATCGCCGACGTAGGTGAAGCTGCGAGCGACGCTGCCGTCGCCGTAGAGCACGAACGGGCGACCGGCGAGGGTGAGGTCGATCATCCGGCGCAGCGCCATGTCGGTTCGCTGCCGCGGTCCGTAGACCGTGAAGTAGCGCAGCGACACGGTCGGCACCCCGAAGTTGCCGGCGTAGAGCGTGCACATCTGCTCCGCCGCCAGCTTGGTGACGCCGTAGGGGCTCACGGGCGCCGGCAGCGCCTGTTCGGTCGTCGGGTAGGACTCGGCGTCCCCGTAGACCGACGAGCTCGACGCCGCGGCGAACCGGACCAGCCCGGTGCCCCGTGCCGCTTCGAGCAGACGCTGGGTCGCTTCGATGTTGCGCTGCACGTAGACCTCGAAACCCGTGGCCCACGAGTCACGCACACCCGGCTGACCCGCCAGGTGCAGCACGCGGTCGACCCCGTCGAGCAGCTGGTCCGGCGCGGCGGTGACCAGGTCGACCTCGACGAGCTCGAAGGCAGGATCGTCGAGCACGCCGGCGAGGTTGGCTCGCTTCAGCGCCGGTTCGTAGTTGTCCGTGAAGCAGTCGACGCCGCGGACCCGGTGGCCCTCGGCGAGCAGCCGCTCGGTCGTGTGGCTCCCGATGAAGCCGGCGCAGCCGGTGACCAGCACGGTGCTCACCGGTTCACCGCCCGTCACCGACGGGCTCACTTGGCGACGAAGTACTTGGCGCGGGGGTGGTGGCAGATCAGCGCCGAGGTGGACTGCTCGGGCTGGTACTGGAACCCGGTGTCCTCGTTGCACTCGATGCCGATGCGGCCCGCCTCGAGCAGCTCGGCGACCTGCTCGTTGTCCTCGAGGTCCGGACACGCCGGGTAGCCCCAGGAGTAGCGACCGCTGCGGTACTTCTGGCGGAACAGGCCCTGGAGTGCGCTGTTGGTGGGCGTGCCCACGATCGGCTCGGGGTCCTGGTCGGCGAAGCCCCACTCCTCGCGGATGCGACGGTGCCACAGCTCGGCCAGCGCCTCGGCCATCTCGACGCCCAGCCCGTGCAGGAGCAGGTACTCCTGGTAGCGGTTCTCGGCGAACAGCTCGGCGGTGCGCTCCGAGATCTTCGGGCCCATCGTGACGATGTGGAACGCCGCGAAGTCGTCCTCGCCGCCGCCGGGCTGGTCGGGGTCGAGCGGACGGAAGAAGTCCGCGATGCACAGGAACGGCTCCTTGCCCTGGCGGGGGTAGGAGAAGCGCATGCGCTCGACCGTGCGGGTCTCGTCGGTCCACACGACCAGGTCGTCGCCGTCCGCGTTGACCGGGAAGTAGCCGTAGACGACCTGCGGCACGAGCAGGTCCTGCTCCTTCGCGATGGCGAGCTGCTCGCGCAGGATCGGACGGATCCGGTCCTTGAACTGCTCGTCGGACTCCTTGGCGCCGTCGGCTCCCGGAAGGGTCTCGGGACGGAACTGCCACTGGTTGCGGAACAGTGCCGTCTCGTTGACGTAGCCGGCGATGTCGTCGAGCGAGATGCCCTTGATCACCATGGAGCCGAGGAACGGAGGGACGTAGACCTCGTTGTCCATCGGCACCTCGGGGGAGCGCGCGGGCACCTCGACGTCGTCGCCGCCGCCCTCACCGACGCGATGGCGGTGCAGCTCTCGCTCGGACGGCACCATGCCGTCGTCCGCGTCGAGTCCACCGATCCGGATCTCGCCGAGGCGGTCCATGACCCGCAGGCCCTCGAAGGCGTCCTTGCCGTAGAAGAGCCGACCCTCGTAGACCTCTCGCAGGTCGCGCTCGACGTAGGTGCGGGTCAGCGCCGCGCCGCCGAGCAGCACGGGGATGTCCTGCAGCCCTCGCTGGTTCAGCTCCTCGAGGTTGTCGCGCATGATCAGCGTCGACTTCACCAGCAGACCCGACATGCCGATCGCGTCGGCCTTGACCTCGACGGCCTTGTCGATCATCTCGTTGATCGAGATCTTGATGCCGAGGTTGTGCACCTCGTAGCCGTTGTTCGTGAGGATGATGTCGACGAGGTTCTTGCCGATGTCGTGCACGTCGCCCTTGACCGTGGCCAGGACGATGCGGCCCTTTCCGGACTCGCCCTCGACGCGGTCCATCATCGGTTCGAGGTGCGCGACGGCCATCTTCATGGTCTCGGCGGACTGCAGCACGAAGGGCAGCTGCATCTAGCCCGATGCGAAGAGCTGACCGACCACCTTCATGCCGGCGAGCAGGATGTCGTTGATGATCGCGAGCGGGGTGTGTCCCTCGGCGAGCGCGATCTCGAGGTCCGGGATCAGGCCGTCGCGGTCGCCGTCGATGATGCGCTGGCTGAGCTTCTGCTCGATCGGCCAGTCGGTGCGGTCCTCGACGACGGCATCGGCGACCTGCACGTCCGCGAAGATCTCGAGCAGCTTGTGCAGCGGGTCGTAGCTCTCGTCGCCGTTCGAGAGCAGGCCCTCGGTGCCTCGACGGTCCCAGATCAGGTCGAGGCAGACGTCGCGCTGCTCGGCGGGGATCCTGCTCAGCGGGAGGATCTTGGCGACGTGCACGATGGCCGAGTCGAGCCCCGCCTGCTGGCACTCGTGCAGGAACACGCTGTTGAGCACGTGGCGGGCGGCAGGCTTGAGGCCGAAGCTGACGTTCGAGAGCCCGAGGGTGGTCTTGGCACCCGGGATCTCGGTCTTGATGCGGCGGATCGCCTCGATCGTGTTGATCGCGTCCTTGCGCAGGTCCTCGTCGCCGGTCGACAGCGGGAAGGTGAGCGCGTCGAACACCAGGTCCTCGGCCTCGAGGCCGTAGCGGTTCGCCGCCAGGTCGTGGATCCGG